>PWHU01000003.1 GCA_003555395.1 Thermoplasmata archaeon | reverse complement strand
GTCTATCTGCTTGAGCTTATAAACGGCCCTAGATCGATAACCTTCTTCCTTAGCCTTGTGGTAATAGCCATCCTTCCTTTTGTAAGCGGTCATCCTTTATCATTAGGAATGAATAGGCGGGGGTACTTAGTATTTAGGTCAGCAGTAGGAGTGATAAATTAAAAAAACAGGCGGAAAATTTTTAATCAGAAAGGGTGATAGCTCTTTTGCCTATGACACAAGATGCGTTTGAAAAGGTCATAAACTCCATCGAAAAAGTTCGCAAGCCAGGTGAGAAACCTGAAGACGACCTTTATTCCACAGATAAATTCATCTGTGACCTATGTCAGGGCATCAGGGAAAAAGAGGAGATAACCCAATGCGGATTCTGCGGAAGATGGGTCTGTAAGGATAATGACCGAAGCGCTAAAGGTAAAGAGAGCTATTGTTGGAATGAAGAGCTAAAGGCGTGTGAAAGTTGCAGTGGTTTGATTTTATTGGCTCAAAAAGGTGACCTAAAAGAGGAAAACACTTTGAGAGAGGAGAAAGATACTGAAAAAAATTCAAAAGAGGACGATAAAGATGAGTGAGTTAGATGAGACTATAGATAATTTAGAGTGGGAAAAAAGGTTAGCCGAGGTCAGGTATGGAAAAGTGAGAGAAGACGAAAAGGAAAGATATATAATTGAAAGCGGACCGATGGAAGTGCTTGTAGCCTTCTTGATAGGACTTCTTTTCGGTCTGATAATAGGTAGTATAGTCGTACCGGCTCTGACTGGTATAATCTAGAGGTGATATAGATGAAGATACTTTTGATACATTCGGATTATCTGAAATATCAGGTGAAGAAAGAAACACCCGTAGCCGAAGAGATAGAAGAAGAGATGAAAGAGGGCGAGATGAAAGAATGCCTCTCCGTTTTCACCGCGGTCGAAGAAAGGGATGAGAACAAGGTAGAAAAGGTGATAGCAAAAGGAGTAAACGATATAAAAGATACTGCAGAAAAACTGGACGTAGATAAGATAATGATCTATCCTTATGCACATCTTAGCTCGGAACTCGGTGATCCTGCTACTGCTGTAGAGATTTTGAAAGGATTAGAGGATGAACTCAGTCATGATTACAAAGTTCATAGGTCTCCATTCGGCTGGTACAAAGCATTCCAGCTAAGCTGTAAGGGTCATCCACTCTCGGAACTATCCAAGGAAGTCGTCGTTGAAGAGGAAGGAGAGAAAGAAGAGGTCGTATCCAAGGCATTGAAAGCAGAAGAGACCCTGCAATCCACCTGGGGCATAATGGATGTAGACGGCACGCTTCATGAGTTGGATATCGATGGTAAAGATGTGGAAGGCTACGATTTTAAAGGGAACGGAAAGCTGAAGGATTTTGTTCTGTACGAGGCTGGGGAAAAAGAAAAAGGAGGCGCCGAATCACCTCACATAGAGCTGATGAGGAGACATGAACTGGTGGATTATGAAGAGGGCTCCGACCCAGGAAATCTCAGATTCTATCCTAAAGGAAGGATGATGAAAGGTCTTCTTGAAGATTACGTGAGTGAAAGGACTAGGGATTACGGCGCTATGGAGATCGAATCCCCTATAATGTACGATATCGATCATCCGGCTCTGAAAAAACATCTTAACCGGTTTCCAGCAAGGCAGTACAGGATGGAAACCCCGGATAAGAACGTCTTTCTAAGATTTGCGGCCTGTTTCGGCCAATTCCTGATGACACGTGACATGACCCTCTCTTACAGAAACATGCCGGTAAGATTGTATGAATTGACTAGATATTCTTTCAGAGTGGAACAGAGAGGCGAATTGACGGGTCTGAGAAGGCTCAGAGCATTCACCATGCCTGACTGTCACGCCATGTGTAAGGACCTTGAGCAGGCCAAAGACGAGATGATGACCAGGATGAACCTAGCCATTTCTGTTGTCAACGACATAGGTATAAATGTTCTAGAAGACTTAGAGTTAGTGGTTAGAGCTACTCAAGATTATTTCGAGAACAATCGGGAGCAGGTAGAAAAACTTGTGGATAATTATGGTAAGCCAGCTTTGATAGAGCTGTGGGACGAACAGTACTCTTATTTTGCACTTAAGTACGAGTTCAACTTCCTCGATCCGTTGGGAAGAGCATCAGCACTTGTGACTGACCAGGTGGACGTAGAGCAGGGAGAAAGGTACGACATAAAATACATAGATGAGGATGGCAAAGAAAGGCATCCATATATATTACATCTCTCTCCTAGCGGTGCTATAGAGAGGGTCATGTTCACCCTCCTCGAGCGGGCAGCCATGCAGGAGAATAGTGGAGAAAAACCGACATTCCCATACTGGCTCGCACCCACACAGATCAGATTCGTTCCTATTTCCGATGATCAGTTGGAGCACGTCGAAGAACTTGTAGATGACCTAGAAGAGATTAACGTGAGAGTAGATATCGACGACACGGATAGAACCGTCGGAAAAAAGATACGTCAGGCAGAACAGGAATGGATTCCTTTCGTTGCTGTCATAGGTCCAAAAGAGATCGAAAGCGGTAAACTTTCAGTAAGGATAAGAGGAGAGGAGAAAGAAAGGGAGATGGGTCTAAAAGAGCTGAAAGAACTGCATGAAAAGAAACAGAACGGCATGCCCTTCAGAGACATTCCGCTGCCTAGATATCTAACAAAAAGAGCTATCTTTGTAGGATGATCTAGGATTACGAACTCGATAGAAGTGACTACTCTAGCATCAGGCCACTTGATACAATCGAAGCTCTTCTTTCATTCTTTTTAATTCATCCTCTGAAAAAGCTTCAGGATCAACATGAACGAGGAGAGTGAATTCGGGAGGAGCAGTGATGTTCCAAATATCCTTTAAAAATTTTAGTGTTGTTTTAAAGCCGTTCTCCACTTTAATCCTCTCCAACTCGTCTATGAATATTACACCTTCTTCGTTATTTTGTACGAATTCTTCTACTTTGCGTGTAAGTTTATCGTGAATTTCAGAAGGATTTATCACCTGGAAAACATCGGATTCTATGTTAGATAACCATATGAGATTTTCATTTGATACTTCTACACTGAATTCCTCAGCGATCTTGTTTGGAGCTGTTGTTGTAACCACCAATGCTCTTTTCTGCTTAGAGAAGTACTGGTAAAATATAGAATAAGAATGTTCTATCTCCTCTCCTTCTAGAAGATAGTTCGAACCCTTTCGTAGGAATTTTTCCTCGTCTTTTACTTCCTCCTTTACCTCTTTTTCAGGGACGGCTGACTCTTTCTCTGCTTCTTCTTTCCCTACCTGATCAGTTTCTTCTCGCTCTTGCTCTTCTTTCTTCTGCTCTTCCTCTTCCATCTCCTCTTTCATGGTTTTAGGATACAATTTGAACGTGACGGACGCAGTAGCGGAAGGTTCCAGCCATTCGACCACTTTTTTTCTTTCCTTAGATTCTAAAGATTCAGGGATGAACGGCCTGAGCGTGATGTCCTTGAGCGGTCTTGAACTGATATTTTTTATAGATATTCTATAGATAGGATATTTGTAAGCACAGTCTAAATTAGAAGTCATGATCACCTTGTTATTCAATATGAGATCGGCAAGCTTGTTCCTTTCGATCTTATCATCAGGTTTCAATATAGCTTCTACGGACCGGCTCTCTTTTGGCCTTATGATCCCCAATTTTTTCTCAGGTAGTTCTTTGAATCCAGAAGGAGTCGCTAGATTGATCAATATCTCACCCAAGGGGGAATCCATCCTGTTGATTATTTCAAAGTTAAAATTTATCCTGCCGACATCATTTCTTATAACCGTTTTTAGACTTACGTTCTTCTCTAATAATGGAAACGGTAGAAATAAACTCCTTTCTAGAGCGGTTCGGGCTTCTTCCATTAGTTCAAAGGCCCGAGTAAAATCCATCTCTACCAACGCATCCTTTGAATCTTCAAGTAAAGACTTCGCCTCTTCTACCTCATAACCCTGCTTCTCCTTTCTATATATCTTGCTTTCCAATTTTTGTAATTCGTTGATAGCGTTCTTTTGATACTTTTTGACTTCGTCAATCTCTTTCTCAAGTCTAGCAGTTTTCTTCTTAGATTCCTTGTAATGTCCAGTTTTGAACAATTCTTTGGAATTGTCCATCATCTCCCTCAATATCTTCTCCGAATTCATCTCTGAACTACTTTTAGGATCTATTTCACCTTTTTCAGTTGGAGACACTCTTTTCACCTTCCGTGATGATCTTTTCAGCTTTTACCTTCAATTCTGTTATCATCTCCTCATTAGATGATATCCTCTTCCATAGCTTTTCATAGAGTTTTGTCACGGAGACTGCAACTAAGAAACCGATACAGGCGTAGACTCCTACGAAAACGATGTTGGGTATCAAAACAAGATACGGGATATTCAAGAAACCGCTTGTCAAGAGCCCCACATTATCACCTATAAATATCAAGTCTAGATTGGTGATAAGTAAAAACGCTAGGTAAGTGACGGCTCCTGTCAAGGATAAAGCTAGCTGATAGATGTAAGAGGAAGGAGGTTCTTCATCTTCTAGTTCCTCATCCGTCGTATCTTCTTCCGTAACCCATCCTGCCTTTTTCACTGTCTTTTCATCGTTTTCTGCATCCTCTTCGTAAGCTTTTTTAGAGGCAATTTGATCCCTTGGATTTTCTTTGATTATATGATAGGTAACGGAACTAAGATAATCCTTTATCTCAAATCGGATCAGGAAAAGGAAAGCGGCAAATATGATCATACCGGCGATCATTATACCCATGTTCAAGTAATTTATAGTTTCAAAAGAATCTATTGTCCAGTGCCATGGGAACATCACCATCGATCCAAACAAGATACCTAATGAGATCCCCATGGGAACGCACAACTTGTTGTTTCCTTCGAGAGATGTCCATGAGAAGGCGAAAACGAATAGGCCTATGATGAATAGAATCAATGGAAGCCAATAGGGTAACCCGTGGTACCTCGAAACAATTCTCTTCTCCCTCATCTCGTTGTTTTCATCTGCATCTCCTGCAGCGTTTATCATGTATATCTCATCTTCAGGATCTACGATCACATCTACATCGTATTCTCTTACGGTCTCTCCCCATCTCCAATCATCAACATCATATGTCACTTCGTATCTAAATATCTCTTCATTTAACCCTGTATCTTCACTCCCTAAAAACGCTATTTTTTCAACGTCTATCAACTCACCATCAACGAAAAGCTCGAACGGTATAGGTGGGTGAAGGTACTGGTTTTCGATGTCAGGGAAAAGCTCCTCACTGCCAGAACGCTCTATCGAGAATGTGATCAGAAGTTCCCTACCGTTGTTTCGTGGATCTATGTTTATATCTACAGGTCTTAGATCGAACCATGACATCCTGGTTTCAAGTTCTAGGGCGTTGGTCCCATCAGGGAGGTCTCTAAGCCTCGAGTCTGCACTGATCTCAAAAATAAGCACATCTTCCCTTTCTATCCTCGGAGCGTCCAGTCTTACCAGAAGATCCTTACTCTCATAAGCCTCTTCGAATTCGAGGTCATCTTTGGAGATATCCAACTCGGTTCCTTGATAGATGAAGGCCACGTTCCAGCCTTCTCTCTCAAGTTCTTCTATCGGTGCAGAAAGGTTAACGGTATCATGTAGGGTAGTCCCGGGACTTAGATCTTCGCCTTGCAGCGGAACGTTAACCAGTGTGATGTCATATTCAGCGCTCTCACCTATCTTTATGTTCCTATAAGGTTCGTCAGAATCTATCATGACCACTCTTGTTATCGTTGTGATTTCCTCCGTGAAATCTTCATTCCCTACAGTCATCTCGATCCTTTGACCCAGATATGGTTCGGATTCGATCGGTACCTGAACGGAAAGGTTGACTATGGATTTTCCACCGATATCTAGATGTACGGAGTCCTTATCGAATTGAGCATGATCTATGTAATCTTCGTCATCTTCAGAAATGATATTCAGATTTACCGTATCTTCAGCGTTACCTAAGTTGAAAACTTCTATCTCGTGTTCAGCACTTTTACCTGGTATTACATCCTGGGTACCTAAAGAGATCATCCTATGTCTGCGAACTTGCTCGACGGTCAATTCACCCACTATACTGTCATTGACTGTTTCATCTATCTGGGATGTAGCGTTGAATATCACCTCGAATTGACTATTTCCTAATATACCAAGTTCTTCTAGCCTTTCACGGGACGGATCTTCAGGTACATCTGGAGCCGTTATACTCACGTTCATGTAATCTGATTTCAAAGGTTCGAGTTCTACGAATTCCTCTTGTATAACGACCTCCCAATACTCGTTTTCTGTTCTAGCTCCGAGTTGGAAAGTATCGTTGGTATTACCCTCGTTACTGATGCTGAGGTTGATATCTAGAGTCTCTCCAGGCTTGATGTATATATCCTGATCAACTATATCTATATCTACATCAGGGACCTGTACAACTTGAGCCGTGGCGTTAGCTGTATCGTACTTACTTCTATTCCCTTGACTCCTACCGATAACACTGACGTTGAAGGGCTCTTCATGAATGGCGTCCGAGGTAGGGGTTACATTCAGGTGTATAGAAGTGGTGTTCCATCTATCGAGTGTGACCGAGGTCTTCTCAAGCTCAGTCTTCCACCTGTTATCGTCCATATGTTCAAGTGATAAGGTGATCGTATCTCTTATGTTTCCAGCGTTGGTGACGTTTATTGTAAAGATCGCTGTTTCCTCTGGATAGACCGCGGTACTGTTCATGTCTGGTTCCAATATCACGGAGTATCCTTCTCCTACTGTTATGAATGCGCTGGCCGTATCTGATACGGTTTCGTCATGATGATCCTTCTCAAAAAGAGATATAGATGTCAACTTTATCTCCTCGACATGACCCAGTTCAGTTACCCTAGGGATCGTGACCTCGACAGTTACGTTAGCCGTCTCGGAAGGATGAAGATATCCTACGACCTCGGTATCCTCTCCTTCGACCGCCACCACTTCAGATTCCCATCGACTTACAGTGGTTGAAAGTAATTGGTATGCATCTATACCGTTACCGGTATTTTTTACGGTGAAATCTAGCCGGACCTTTTCTTCGGGTCTCCCGTTAACTTCCTCTTCTACCGGCGATACAATAACATCTCCGGTTTGGTTGACAATGACAGCAACTTCTCCAGTTCCATTGTGTATGAATTGTTCGGAGACCTCGTTGTGAGGATGAGGACGTGCCACGAACTGAGCTAAAAAAGTGCCGTTCAAAGGAGCCCGGGGCGCAGTAATCCTTGTCCTTATCTCGTCGGTTTCTCCGCCCGCAAGGGTCACGTTTGGTGCACTAACAGAAGTTGACCATCTTTTAGCCTCTGTTTGCTCATCAACATCGACAAGCGTTTCAAAGGTCTTATTCTTCTCTGAAACCTCGATATCCATCTTGGACTCTTCTTCATCCCTCACATTACAGAGATTTCGGACTTCGAGATCGAATTCGATATCGGTAGTGGTCTCAGAATATTCTATATGTTTGGATGGGGTCAAGGGCCTTAGATTGGCAGAAAAATGCTGGCCGATATCCACTGACGGTACCGGTGAAGTCGTATTTATTATACCATTGCCCGCCTGAGCGTTCAAAACGATGTTCTTCCTAGCTCCATAATAGATATCTTTCTCCTCGAGCTTGTAGTCCATCCCCACTTCAGGGATTGAGACTTCAACATCGACTTGAGTCGATTCCTCTGGTTCCAACATCTCTGTGCTTTCTCTTGATGATACTTCCCAATAGGGATTGTCCACGTATGGTATAAGCTCATAAGAGTCCATCACATTACCAACGTTTTTTAAGTTATAGGTGATAGTAACATTAGTGCCCGGGGTTCTCTCGATCCTATCTATGGTGGGCTCGATTGAGCTACCATATCTAGCATCAGTATAAGTATAAGTCACACCGCTGTCAGATACCGCGGGATCGTTTTGGGAAGAAGCCTCGAATACCAGTCTGTCGGCCGTGTAAGGATCGGCGTCTTCAGGTATTTGAATCGTAAGCATGACTTCCGCTGTTTCGTTCGCCGGAAGATCTTCTATAGTACCCTCCGTATCTGAAACCAGCCAATCATGTCCAGATTCGGCTTCCCACACATATGAATCCGTTTCTGTACCGTTATTGAGCACCTCGAATATATAGACCAATGTTTCTCCATAGTTTCCTTCACGTTGAGAAGGCGCATTTACCACGACATCGTACTCTTCAGAATCGATAGTACCTCTATCGATACTTGCTGTAAAGCTAGATGATACTATAGACTCTGAAGTCGTTGATTCAAAGGATCGAGATACTTCTTCCACGCCTGAAACCGAACCTACCAACGGGGAAGCTACGCTCAGGAATAAGATCAAAACCGCAAGCACACAGGGCCATCTTAAATTCATCTGCTTCCTCATTATTTCGTCCCTCGTATATAGGAGTTTTTCAATCCTACCGCCTCTTAAATTTTTAATCAACCAAATATTATCGAAACCCCCCATCGGGCTGTATAGTAAGCGATCACGGCAAGCCAGATCATGATCGAAAATTTAGCTATAGAAATGTATCTGTGCTCTCCTTTAACATGCCAACAAACCAACGTAGCGGTAACTGCCTGCGTGAAGATCATAACTAATATTAGGTCATGATATGCAGCAAGATCGATAGGAGTAGTTCTTATAAAGCCTAAATCTTCGAACATACCACCCATCTCAGTGGGTATTTCCGCCTCAGCGATTATATCATTGATCTCGTCAACGATCATGAAGACAGCCACCATAGTTAAGGTTAGCACTATTATGACACCATAAAATACACTCTGAAGTGATTTCGCTCTCATTATCTTTTGCTTTCTCAGCCCGTTTACCTCGATGAAGTTCTCACTGATTATCGGGGCGGTTTCTTCAGGATGAGCTCCGTGCTGAGATGCCGTCAGAAATATACTACTGAATTCGTCTATGAAAAAGCTTCCCGTCTCCGAACCGAAGTGTCGCCAAGATGATTCAGAATCTATGTTCATCTTTAATCTTCTATAGAGAGATCTTATATTTTCCGTCAATTTGCCGAGGTCGTGGTAGCGTAGTTTGCCAACGCTCTCCGTGTGATCCGAGGTTTGGGCGGGACTGTTACCCGCTAAAGCACGGATGAAAGAAGGAAAGTTAGAATCACGTCGGAGTATTCGGCTTTCTTCCACCCCTGCAACGATGCCTGGAACTATCAAAGGGCTCAATATCAAAGCCGACTTGAGCAGTAAAGAAAATTCCATAAAAAATAGAACAGGGATCGAGATGATGCACGAAACGGCTAAGCTCCCGATAAATAGGTTGTTAAGTCTCTCATCTATTTTACTAGTCATTTCGCCTTCGTACCAAATCCTTGTCTTCGGGATCACCTTCAAAAAAACCCAGCCCGAGACGAAGGAAACAACCACAAATAGGAAGAACACTAGTGTTATCAGCAAACGACTGTTGATATTCATAAGAAGAGGAGTTATCACCGCTAAAACCATACCGAAGAGGCAGATCGTTACCCCCGCTATATACAGCTCCCTTATAACGTCCAAACGGAACAGCGTGTTCTCAAATTTATTGGAATAGTCGTCCATAACCGTTTCCTGTTCATCTTTAAAAAAATCCTTAGGACTAGTTTGAGTCTCAAGGGCATAGGCCAACCTTTCCAAAAAGTCAGAAAGCATCTCGCTGGGTGTGTTTTTTGACACAGTCCGAGAGGCCTCCGATAAAGACATATTCCATTTAGTGGCTAACCTCTCCAATCTCCTGATCTCTTCCCCCAATTCTCCATACATCTCCATCTCGGAAAAGATCTCTCTGAAGCCTCTATCCGATATCTCCGAGGCGGAAAGAGCGCCTAACCTTGTTATGAAGAGATGCATGTCCCTATCTATCTTCATGCTTCTTATTTCCTCTTTTATCACGGGATAAAATAGAGCAACTACGGTAAAAAAAACCGGCAGGACGTAAAGCGTGATTATGAAGTAGGTCTCAAGAAAGATCCATGGTAGTGCGAGTCCTAATAAAAGCGATGTCATCAGGCCCAAAAATGTAGCGGGTATGATGATCCTCAGTATATAATCGGGTATGGATATATCCAGGTTCTGGTATGAGTTCATCAGCTTCACTGTTCGTACCCCCTCTCATCCCTGATCTCCGAAAGTTTCCTCCTCATGTTTTTTATCCCTCCATAGCTGTAACTCTTGAATATCTCCGCTACTTTCTCATGTTTGGTTATCCCTGCTTCAACGATCTTACTCAATATCTCCGTTCTCGCTTCTAATTCATCGTAGATCTTCTTTCGGTCTTCGAATCTCAACTTGGGAGCTATCAGATTTTCGAGCACATAGCTGTTATTCATCCCTATAAAGTTGTGTTCGTCACTAACAGGGTCCCATGTAAATATACGTCTGGTTTGGACGCCTTCCCTTTCTCTCGAATATCCCAGTATCTCGACTATAGAACTGCACCTTCTCAATATCTGGCCTTCGTGATATATGATCTGCTGAAAAAGACATATGTTAAGGTTATCCATGAACCTGATAGGCACATTTATGGGGTCGCTGGTGAAACGCTGGATGAGTTTATCTACGGAAGAAGCATGGAACGTAGAAACCACTGGATGGCCTGTCTGTATCGCCTGGAACGCTGCCGATCCCTCTCTTCCTCTCACCTCTCCTATCACTATGTAATCCGGTCTTGAACGTAAAGCCGTCTTCACCAGGTCGAAGAGTTCCACTCTCGAATCCTCTGGACCCGTCTCTCTAGTGACCAGCCTCTGCCATGTTGGCTGCGGCACGTTCACTTCTGGGGTGTCCTCCGCGCTGTATATTTTCTGATCGTATCCTATAAAAGGCAGAAGGGCGTTCATGGTAGTTGTCTTTCCCGACGCCGTGACACCGGACACTATTATACTCATATCGAATTCGAGGCAGAGCCAAAGGTAGGCAGCCATCTTTGGAGATAGGGTGTTCCAATCTACTATCTGCGGAATAGTGATTGGCTCTTCACTGAAATTTCTGATAGTGAAGCTGGGGCCCTCTTTACTCACGTCTTTGCTGTAGATTATATTCACTCTAGAACCCATAGGAAGAGCTCCGTCGGTTATAGGGTTACTCTCTGTGACGTTTTTACCCATCCTGTTGCTCATGCTCCTAACATATTTTTCTAGGCCTTCCTTGTTTTCAAAATTCAGGTCGGTCTCCAACAGGCCGAATACCTCGTGTAGAACCGATAGGTTGTTCAAAGCGACGCCGTGGATATCCTCCACATAAGGGTCGTAAAGGAGCGGTTCCAAGATCCCGTAACCCATTATCTCCTTTTTTAGATGGTATCGTATCGTATCTATATGCTCCTCGTCCACTCTCACCTGTCCGTCACCGAAGGAAAAAATCGAAGAAAAACCATCTTGGGTTGTTATAACGTCTTCTATCAGCCCGTCAAGTTTATCCTCAAATCCCTGATCATCTTCTGGTGTTTTGGTGCGAGAGGCCTTTAGAAGTATCCTCTTTCTTATGTCCTCTAGCTTCTCTTTCAGCCCGCTTTTCAGCGGCGGCTCAATGGTAAAATATCGACCCTTTTCTTCCGTTGGTATTTTAAGATGAACAAAAATGGGGTCCGTAACGGGATAAATCATATCGACTTGATCCATGGTAGCCATATCTCGGGAGAGGCTTTCTCTGAACTCCGGTCTATCCCCACTCTCTTCTCTTATGCTTCTCAAGTAATCCCTCAGATGAGGGTTGTTTTCCAGAGCTTCCTGGAATTTCGACGGCATGTTGATCACATTTTTATTCTATCTTTTCTTGGGTGAAGGTCAAAGTTGAGTTGTAATATCATATTACATTAGGTTCAGGTTACCTGAGTTATATCTACCACGAACCCTGCATTGGGTTCTATCCTGAATTTTATAACGTCCTGCATACGACCTCTAGCAGAGGTGAACCTTCTTACATTGATGAGTCTCTCTGTCTCTCCGCCTATAGTCTTCCTGTTCAACTGAAGGTATATATCGGCCGCTGATTTGTAAGGAGTCATTATATCTTCTTCAACCTCATCTGGATCTAAGGTCAAGAATAACGTTTTTCCTCTGCTACAGGTCTTTTGAAAGAAGGAGAGCGCTTCTAAAGAAAGATCCTTCACATTGCAATCTTCTATCAATGAAGAAAGCGTATCTACTATGGTTATGTTTCTATCATACAATCCATTACCTTCAAGCAGCTGAGAAAGCGCTTCTTCTCTTGAACAGGATTTACCAACAAGGGGATTCACAGGAACAAACTTCAACTGATGACTGTATATCTCCTCTTTCACCGGATAATTAAGAGAGTTCATCTGGTTGATGAAGGGTTTTGTGTTCGTCTCCGAAGATACGTAGGTTGCGGTATAACCGTTCTCGATAAAACCGTAGGTGAACCTTTGGCATATTACACTCTTTCCACTGCCGAATTTTCCAGTTATCAAAACCATGGATCCTTTCGGTATCCCACCTCCTAAGGCAGTAGCTAAAGTATCCCTATCAAGATCAAATTTGTAATATGTCAGGTCAGTTTCTAGTGCCATTTCCTTCACCTCATGAATTCAAATGAAATTCCAAAGAATCACTGTCCCTTCCCATCCTTTCTCCCCTGAATATTCCCTGAACTTCTATCCTCACTGAGTGATCTTCTCCATTTTCTAGATCCGCGTTGACGTTGATCCTTGCTACCGTCCCTTGGGTCCAATCGGTATCGTCCTTTCCCATTATATCCACATCGTCTTCATCGACTAAAAGGATATTACCGTTAACGTTGACCAGTATTTGAGACGTATCCAACTCGTACATGCCTGTATTTTTTGCATAGATGGTTAGATCGTTCGTATCGTTATCATAGGGCATATAAACGGGATCGTTGACTAGATCTACGTTCACATAATAATTAGCGGCTTCTCCTCTAGCATTCCGCTGGATGGTACCCGAATATTGGTAGGCCAAGCCGACGAAAACCCCTATAAGTGAAATAGCCACGATCACGGAAACCGCAAACCATATCATCTCAGTGGCGCTTCTTCCGGCCATCTTCATTCCGCCCCCTTTACGTGATAAGCTTCGGAGCCGAATTCGTTCACTACTAAAACGCGGTGAATCTCTTCTTCTACTTCTTCCAAAGTCAAGTTAAGATCCTGTCCTGGATTCCAAATATCAGTGTTCTCGATCCGTTGGTCCACAACGTATCCCGTAACTTTATCCGTGCTGTATACACCATCCAAAAGAACTTCCAATTCGCTTATAGCAAATGCGGTATCTCCTGTATTTTTTAGGCTTATATTCAAACGGGTATCCTGCTCTATATATTCCACACTATCGACGCTCATCTCCGCATTCTGCTTTTCGTCTCGCCAATCGAGCCACTGGCTCCTGGCTTCGTTCTTTATTTCCTGGGAGCTCTCTATCGCAGGATATAATGTTCCAAAAACCAGCACAAATCCTATCATAACGATGGCAGCGGAGGCTGAGACGCTCAATCCCATCTTCAGTTTTCACCTCTTTCGAAGCTTTGTCTATCTTGATTTTTTACCTGTCCTTTTCCTTTATCGTAACCGTTCTTTATGGCCTTTATATATCTAAGAGATTCTTTATGATCCTGTGGAGTCAGTCTCCAGTCTTTATCCCCTCTTTGCACATCTCCATCTTCGCCGATGATCCGATCGTGTTCTTCGTATTCTAGATCTAATTTCATACCTTCAGTATAGGTCAAAATATTGTCTTTAAGATCCTGTCCTATCCATCCTAACTCTAGGTAATAATCCAAAGCGTCTTGGATGTTACCCCCTGTCTTGGTGTAAAGAAAGTCTATCCAATCTATCATAGCTTCCATATCATAACGTTCGCTGATGTCATCCTGGCTTTGTTCGCCTCCGTCGTCACTTGATCGTTGACTTCGTCTGCTACTTTTTAGACCGTTAGGATGATTCAAATGGTTGATGTGATCGATATTGTTTCCTGCACTTACCTCTCTTCTTCCACCTTCACTAGAACCGTGGGTTAGTTCACCTAACTCGATAAAGGGACTCACGTCGGATGAAAGGATATCATAAAGAGCCGATAGCTCTTTAAGTTTCTCTTCCACCTTCTCGTAGTTCACTTCCCGCTTCTCTAATCTATCCATCCTAGAGACTAGAAGCGATATCTCCTCGTCTATATCATTCAGCTCGTCAGAAAATCCATCTACTTTATCCGATAGATCCGCTACGTGCTCTTTAAGGTCTTCAACTAACTCCGAGTCGATCGATCCTATAGGTCTCATATCTTCAGACAATGGCCTCTCCTCCATTCTATATCTTCTTCTATTTTGAAAATTTGGATCCTCGGCGGATTTACCTTCCACCTCGGGCATGCCATGACGTATTTCAAACTTATCTAGTTGATCTGAAGGACTCTCTTCATCCATAGAACCTCTATTTTCTTCCTTTTCCTTTTTGCCTTCCCTTTTTTCCCCTTCAAAACCTGGACGTGGACTAGGTTTACTTGGTTTTTCTATGGTCTGTTCCTGGAGTCTCTCCACCCTGTACTCCTCATCGGCGCTCTCCCCTGCGATCTCGTTAACAAGGTCTTCCTTTCTGCCTCCTGTGATCTCGTCAACTCTTTTCTTCCTGCGTTGGCTTCGAAGATCAGCACCAGTACGTTTCTCATATCCCTTTTTACCGTCGAACGTCCAATCGTCTTTTCCTATCGATCTTATATCCTCTTCATCGGGATCTTCGTCCCTAGAACGCAATCTAGATTTTAAGCTGGGTTTGGGCTTCTGCTTATCTTCAGTTTCTTCTTTATCCATCCTCGTAGACTCCTTTAAAAATTATAAAGGGAGGAGGAGTGAGTACTCCAACCTCAGAAAATGTTTGCTCAATATGTCAGGTCGAACCATCCATGGTCTGGATAACTGACTGGTGTGATGGTTTCCAGTATCGAGGAAGTAGCACCTTCTGCAGCCAGGAACCTAAACGTCAGATCGCTGTCGGGGCCTATTGGATGGAGATCTTCGGTTATATAGAGGCCAACTAATTCATCCGTGTATAGATAGTTCTCGTTCTCCGGGTCCTCGTTTGTGAAACGTTCTACCTCGAAAGTGCCGTCGATCCCATCTAAGTTAGCCGGGTCTAGACTTTCATGAGCAAATCTCTGGTTGAATCCTTCTCCGTCTACACCGTCCTCGCCTACTATGTGTATAACTAGATTCTCTAGATTGTACCCTCGAGTACCTTCGACTGCTGTAGCGCTGACCCGAAGTTCATCCATCGTGTTTCCGTCGGCGGTAAAACCTTCGGCTTCTTGGACCTTTATAGGGGGATGGATGTTCTCTTGGGTCTCTCTACCGGTCCTCTTCGCTCTCTCCTGCAGGTCGCCCATTACACCAACGATCACTGCAGACGCTATCGCGGCGACAAGTATAAGGCCAATAAAAACGATCAAAGTGCCTATACCTATCGCCCCACTCTCTTTCTCGGAGAGCCTATTTATCCTTTTTACATTCATTTTTTTCCTCCATTTTCGTCGGATGTATTACAAATAGTAGATTAAGAGCTTAATCATGGTAAATAAAATTTGTTATGAAGTACTGCTCGATGTACTATCTTCCCAGATTTTCATTTTCACTACAACAAAACATAAATATACTAAAATTCAATTAGGATTCAAGGCGGGAATTTATGAACAGAAAAGAGTCGGAAAGGATGTCAAGGCCCCCCGTACGCGGTAATCAAGGTAATCTAAAGAAAAAAGTCAATATCTTGAAGAGAAAATTGAGTGAATGTCAAAAAGAGAGGGAAAACTTGATCGATGAAAAGAAGATCGAGCTAAAAAACAAAGAAGACGAGATCGAAGAATTGAAATATAAATTAAAACAACAGGAAGAAACTCCAAGCACTTCTCCAGAAAATACAGAATTGATAAACGAACTTCAGGAAGAAAACAAAGGTCTGAAAGAAGAAAACGAGGATCTGATATTGGAAGGAAATCAACTCGAAGAGCGCGTAGAAAAGTTGGAAGAAGAAAAAAGATCACTCAATAGTGCGTTAGAAGAAATAAAAGAGGAAAACAAACGCCTGCTGAGAGAACTGGAAAAATACAAAGACGAAGGTAAGATCGGATTCAATCTACCATCAGGAGCGGAGATACGCGGCGATATAGAATCTGATGATATAATACAGGTCGAAAACAACGTCAAGATACTCGGATCTCTAAAATCAAAACAAGATATAGTTTTGGGGCATGGAAACGAAGTGAAGGGCGATATAATATCCGACGGTGGAGCCGTCAAGATAGGTAACGCCAGTGAAGTGGGAGGACTGATCAGGGGTGACGAGGTGCGTTTGGCTGAAGGAGTGAAGGCTAAACAGATCCAAGCAAAAAATAAAATCTTTATCGAAAAAAACTGTAAAGTATCTGATATATTCGCTTTGGGCGATGTGAATTTAGGAGAAGACGTTGAGGTCGACGGTTCATTAGAGTATGCAGGAGATTTTGACGCTTCCAAGGGTGTAAAGATAACAAAAGCGGTTATGCCTCGTTCAAGGGAGGAGTTGGAAGAAAGGTCCAAAGATATACTAACGGAAAAACCGGCTTTCCCTCCCGTTATAGTTCGAGGTGAATCAAAAAAGTCCGAGGATGTGGCTGAAAAGGAACGAGCTATCATGGAATCAGTCGAGGAGATGATCAACGACGTTAGGAGCATGATGAAATCGGCAAGGAAACTAAACATCGATATCTCCACAGAGAGAGATATACTCAGCCAAGGTGCTTCTCATTACAAAGAAGGAATGTACGAAAAGGCCGAAGAGCTTGTAACAGAGTGCCACTCTCGTTTGAAAGACAAACTATCACAGGATTCAGAGGATAAAAAAGCCGGCGTTGATTTTGATAAAAGTCCTTCTTTATCATCTGTCATCGAAGGCGTCGAAAATGAACTATCCGCTGTAGAATCATCTGGTAAAGGCGAAGATGAAAAGAAAAGCACTTCTAAGGAAAAAGTGATACAGGATTTCACAGGGATAAAAGGTATCGGGCCTTCAGTGGCTGAAAGATTGTACGAAGGCGGATTCGATTCACTACAAAAATTGAAGAGCGCCTCGCTTAAGGATCTACAGGACGTAGAAGGTATCGGAAAAGCCTTCTCAAGGAAGATAAAAGAGAATCTATCTTCCATGGATTAGAAAATTCTTGGGCCGTTCCTAAGGTCTATTTTCTCATATATCTGAGAGTTCTTTTACCGGATGCGATGAATGGTTGATTTTGTAACCGTGGATCAAGAATACGGTTAGATAACTGACGAACAGTATCAGAGGCACTAAGATCACATAGATAAGAAGGATAACGGCAAAACTCTGGAGCAGGATGGTTAGATCAGTAACGGTCATATTTGAGAGATAGGGAAGGGAAAAAGGTATGAAAAGTAGTATCATGAATACCATGCCCGAGGAGATGAGTGCCGAGGTGAATATCTCCGCCCTCCATCTGCATCCTAGATGATAGGCCAAGGCCGAGGCGAGAGGAACCAACAAAAAGACAGTCCAAAGATCCGCATTCAGAAAATGAAGAGGGACAGCTATCAAACCCACTAGTGAGGCATAAAGAGGTTTTTCAGGATCAAAATCAATCACGTCGACGCCTCTCATCCAATCAAATATCGCGACGACCTTCTTTTTGAATCTTTTCTTATTTTCAGCGATCCTATCCCCTATAGAAATGCCCCCCTTACCTTTCAGTTTTATCGTATTTTTAGCCTCTTGGTAGACTCTCCACGAGTTAAATCTATCTATCAAATAGGACAAGAAAAGCATCAAAAGTAGCGTAGCTAAAGCAAATATGAGAGTGGTGACCATATTGAGTAACAAAACTCCATTACCGGGACTACCTTCTATCACACTCACCACGAAACTTTGAGGATACACCACCCAAAAAGGGGAATGATGGTCGACGATCTCTTTGTTATAAGTACCGGATTCAGCATCTTCCGGAATTTCGACATAGAAATCGATAGTGTGATTACTTCGCGGGCTTGTCCGAAAGCTGTTTTCGTTCAAGGTGACCCATTCAGATCTTTCACCTTTAACATTTACATGATGAGTTAAAAGGACATGACCGGGATTTTCAACCGTTTGATTACCAGGTATATGTTCTCCCTGGCTAGCGAAAGAGTATGTGTGATCGGCTCCTTCGTCGGCTCTCTCTCCCACGCCTATGGACATGGAAACCGTTTCGGAGCCGTACCATGTGCTCGGAACGATTATGAACGCAAAAACGATGAATATTATCAAAAAGATCTGCCAGATATGAGATTTTTCTCCCTCCAAGATCAATCTCTTTATCTTTTCATCTTCATCCCCTTCCTCCGGAGATATGAACATGATGGTCAATATGATCATTATACCCGCTGTTAGGATAGGGATCAACATCGCTATACCTCCACCTGCCATCCCACCGGCAATAGCTCCGGATATGGAAGCAGATGTCCATATCCATAAAAAGCCGACTCGGGGAACTCTGATAGACGAACCTGCTAAGGAAACCGGTGTTCCAAGAAGATTCTCTTCTGTTACAGGTGGCTCGGGATAATGTGGACCTCGTTGATCGGTATACTCGTTAGCATCTCCCTGTGTGATCAATTCTCTTTCTCCGTTCTCATCTCTTATCTCAACAACTCTGTGTACTATCAGTTCGCCGTCTCTAGCTTGGCTGGAATAAACGACTATGTCCCCTTCCCTAACGTTATCTATAGTGGTGGGTCTCCAGAAGATTAGATCCCCTACTGAAAAAGTAGGTTCCATACTGCTAGATTCTACAACTGATATAGGCGTAGGTTGTACCTCGCCGGCAAAAGAAACGGCTCTTGCTACCAAAAGTAAGATCAACACGGCGAGAAGCAGATTGCCCAAAAGACTTTTGAGATCCAACTCCATTATTTATATATCATGATTTGTTAGCATTTAAAATTTATCTTTAGTTTTGTACCTAAAGGCTTCACAAGAACTTACAGGGATAATTATAAATAATGTCTTAACTCATTTACCCACACAAAACCAATAGGGTGAAATAAAATGATCAAAAAAAGAATATATATAGCAGTATCTTTGCTGATAGCACTTCTGCTACTGGCAACCCCAATACTTACAAGCGCCCAGTATGACGATTCGATCACGGATTCCGACGGAGACGTTTTTTATTGGAAGGAGACCGAAACAGGATGGCGCTGGCAGGAAGGTGTCGAAAGGCCCAATATAGATATAATAAGAACGGAGACGACGGAAGATAATGGAAATATATTGGTTTCTCTAGAAGTGAAGGGAGCCATAATCAACGATGACGCCATCATCTACATGGTATATTTGGAAGACGAAGAAGGCGATTCCTATACATTGAACTACCATGATGGATCCTGCTGGATTTACGCACCTCAGGCGTATGAACAGATCCAAGCGGATGGGATCGGATCAAGCACTCTAGAGATGAGTTTTTCTTTGGCCCATGTAGGCGATCCAAGCGAATTGAGTATAGCTAGAGTCGAAACTTATGACTGGATCGACGCTGAAGGTGAAGGCGAGTACTATCATGACACTGCAGGACCGGAAGCTGAACCTCCAACGAACGGCAACGGAAACGATGATGATCTAGACGAAGAACTCTTGGAGCGATTATGGGCCGGCAGCATGATATGTATCGCACTGGTGATAATCGTGCCTCTTGTTGTCATCATAATAATAGTCGTAGTGGTCTTCAAGTTGTTGAAAAGCGATGAAGAAGACGACCAACAGAAGTATCAGCAGCAGCCGCCACCTCCGTCACAGTAAAAGTGATACTCTATACTGATTCAATATCGGTAATAGATGCCATAGGGTAACTTAGCAGGATTAAATTTGAGCAGTGAGCGCAAGCTCTAAATCACTCACATCCATTTTTTTCATCGAGCATCGGTATCTTGACATCGTTTTCCTTCGCAAAATTTATCGCCTTTTCGTAGCCAGCATCTGCATGACGGACCACACCCATACCAGGATCGGTTTTGAAAACTCGCTCGATGTTCTCTTCTGCTTCTTCAGTTCCGTCCGCTACTACGACCATGCCTGCGTGAGTTGAAAAGCCTATTCCAACTCCTCCGCCGTTGTGGATCGAAACGCTGTCTGCCCCTGCACTTATATTCAGCATCGCGTTCAAAAGAGGCCAATCCGCTACAGCGTCGCTGCCGTCTTTCATGTTTTCAGTTTCCCTGTTCGGACTAGCCACACTGCCCGCATCTAGATGGTCTCGGGTTATCGATATCGGAGCTTTCAACTCTCCACTCCTGACCATCTTATTTATCCGCTTAGCGAATTTGTGTCTCTCACCGTATCCAAGCCAGCAGACCCTTGCGGGTAGACCTTCCCATGGCAGGTGTTCCTGAGCAAGATCGATCCAATTGACCAGCTGCTCGTTATCCGGGAACAGTTCTTTAACTACCTCGTCAGTTTTCAGTATGTCTTCAGGATCCCCGGATAAAGCCATCCATCGAAACGGACCTCTACCTTCACAGAACATGGGCCGTATATACGCGGGTACGAAACCGGGGTAAGCGAAAGCTTTTTCAAATCCAGCCTCATAGGCCTGACCCCTCAAGTTGTTTCCATAATCAAATGTTATAGCTCCTTTTTCGTTCATCTTGACCATGGTCTTACAGTGGAGTTTCATCGACTCCATGCTCCTTTCTTTGAACTCGTCGGGAGAATCATTCTTAAGTTCCAACGCCTCTGTATAACTGATCCCTTTTGGAAAGTATTCCATGGCGTCGTGGGCGCTGGTTTGATCAGTCAAAACGTCCGGGATCACGTCTCTATCTAACATCTCTGGTAGTACCTCAGCGGTATTGCCGATAAGACCGATAGCGAGCGCTTTTTTTTCTTCTTTTGCTTCCATGGCCATCGTTAAGGCCTCATCTAGATCCTCGACCACTACATCGCAGTAGCCCGCATCTAGCCTACGTTGAGCTCTCTTTGGATTTATCTCGACTACTAGAGCTACACCACCGTTCATTTTGATGGCTAGAGGTTGAGCTCCACCCATACCTCCTAGTCCGCCGCTCACGCACAGCTTACCTTCTAAAGTTCCGTCGAAATGTTTTCTTGCGGCTGCGGCAAAAGTTTCGTACGTCCCTTGTATTATACCTTGAGTTCCTATGTAGCACCAGCTCCCTGCGGTCATCTGACCGTACATCATTAGTCCGAGATCTTCCAGCTCGTAGAACTTTTCCCAGGTCGACCATTTAGGCACGAGATTAGAATTGGCGATTATCACTCTCGGGGCTCTCTCGAATGTTTTGAAAACACCGATGGGTTTACCGCTCTGGACGAGTAAAGTTTCGTCATCTTCCAATTCCTTTAGGGTTTCTACTATCTTCTCATAAGCATCCCAATTTCTTGCAGCTTTTCCCGATCCTCCGTAGACAATGAGGTTATCGGGATCCTCAGCATTCTCAAGATTATTCTTTAATTGTCTCAACATAGCTTCCTGTTTCCATCCCTTACAGTTAAGTTCCGTACCTCTAGGGGCTTTTATATCCACCATATTCAACACCTACATTTTCCATATCTTATATCTGAAAATAATGAAGGTCAGTATAAAATTTTAGGATTCTTTGAAACAATAAAACAAGTAAGTGATTATCTCATCGACTTGATGATCTTCTTTGCGGTATCATTAAGTGCTTCAAAAATATCATCAAGTTCTTTCTTTTTTCTCACCCTGACCACAAGCAAGTAATCCTTTCCTACGCCTCTAATAACAGTATCACCATCGGCCGAGTCTACGATGATTTTGTTCGGCTTATTTTTTTTAAGTTGCTCGTTGGCTGTGGAAGCGGCTCCAAAAATTGTAGCGGCCATTATACCAAAGGTCTCCAACTGAAGTGGTTCTATATGACCCACACTCGCCTGTACGTCGCCATCTTTGTTTATAAGACAAGAGATCTCAATCGGGTCCCTGGTGCTTAAGTTTCTCAATGATTCGACTATCGGGGATTTGTCCATCTAACATCTCCTCCTGCTTTTCAACGGGAGATAGGACTCTCATAAATTAAATTTTTCGTCTATTCGGAGGTTTTTTGTCGTTAACGCCTTCTAACGTGTTTTCTATTAAAAAAAATGACGATTGTCAGACAGAAAATTGCTATTTTTCTACATATATTTTTTAATGGTATGCAAGTGATTTCACATTATCGGTCGTCTTGATTTAACATGTAATGCGAGATTTTGTCTGACAAATATAGATGGAAAGTTGTTAGTATTTTTAATGCGTAATAAAATATTTGCAAAAAAATTACAAAAGAATTAAAAAATCCAGATATTTGATTTTTAAAAAGTTTATTTTTCTAATATCGAAAAAATATGGAATTCAAATTCGAGAGTAAAAAATAAATAGTATGACAACTAAAATTAGATCCCATGAAATCAAAAGAAGATCTTCATAGATATGTAAATCTAATAAGCCAAGAAAATTTCGATGAGTGGGCTAAAGGGAACCGCTCTTTAGCGGATCTTGTCAGGGAACACCATTTTCTCGCCTCTCTTTACAAATCAAAGATAGAAAACGCCATACACCAGCACTCTCCAAGAGATTTTCTTGAAATATTCGAAGAGGAAAGACCCGATATAGATTTCGGTGACGAAGAGGTAGTTTTAGAGAGGATAGAGGAAGAGATGCACGAGATAGAACGGGCGCTTTAAAATTGCCTTCGTTTCAGAAAAGATATCTCCCCTTAACCTTAAGTTATTTCTATCAGTCCAAATTTTGAGGTCCTAGATGATTTTCTGACCTAAATTTGATATAAACCTTTAAGCTTATCTGTTTTATCAAAATGTACGGGAGTCATAAAAAAGATTACCAGGAGTGCATAGAAAACTTACACCTTCATTTTAAAGGCGAAGAAGATTTTCTTAAATATTACAGAGAGATAGGAGAGGATATCGTAGAGAAACGGTTCTTGAATAAAAACTGTGAGATCGTTATCAATCCAATCGAACCTTTGAACCTTCCTAAAGACCTAGCTTCGACCCTCCTTATAGAGTTGGACGAGCCAGTAATGGTGAGCCCTAGGTCGAAGAGTAAAATATTCGCCAAGTTCCCTATAGAGATAGGGGTCTTTGTGAAAGGAGACGAGTTTAGAGATCCTTTCGATATATTTTCTTTGGTGAATCACAAATACACCACTTACGGAGATATAAAAACGGGGCGCATATGTAAGTACTGGAAAAGCGATGCGAGTCAAAAGATACCTACTACTGACCGCTACAAAGAAGGCGTTATCCAGGTCAACATGATGAACACTACGAGGAGATGGATCGAAGTGACAAATATGGTCTTCACGGGATACGGGATGAAGATATATTATGATGAAAACATGGTATCCCTGATGGCAAAAATGATCATCCAGACCGAAGATCAATCTGAGACCAAATTTTTGAATTCCGGCATGAGGAAGGGGATGAGAAAGTCGATCGAAACCTTACGACCGAAAGGTACCATACCTATGAAAGGGGAGAAATTCATAATGGAGGGAGGTATCTGAGTGTTATCTGAAACGCTTTACTCCGACGTGACCATGCTCGACGTGCTGATCAGTCTTATAATATTTTCCGTGATCATATTGATAGGCAAGATCATAATAATGAACCTCAAAAGATCACTAAAAGATAAGATATCAAAAGATAGATTGAACACTCTTTCAAAAATAATATACTACTCTTCCATCTTTATCGGCTTCATAGCCATACTTCCAATTTTAAGGGTCGATCTTTCCGGATTCCTTGTGGCCGGAGGGATAATGGCCATAGTGATAGGTTTCGCCAGCCAGAGTATCGTCACCAATCTGATCTCGGGTATTTTTTTGACTTTTGAAAGACCCATGAGGGTCGACGACGTAGTGGAGATCGGTGGTCCGAACGGGACAGTGGGTGTCGTGGAAGATATCAGGATAATCTCTACTTCTATCAGAACCTTCGACGGCGTTTACGTAAGGATACCAAATGAAAAGGTTTTCACGGGAAACATCTCAAATTATCTTGAGAACATAGCCCGTCGGTTTGAATATACAGTCGGGATAAGATACAGCGATGATGCCGAAAAGGCCGTGGAGATAATAAATCAATTGATCGAAGAGGAACCGATGGCTTTGAAGAACCCACCTCCCCAAGTGTTCGTTGGTAACCTTGGAAGCAGCTCCGTGGACATACAGGTTAGGATCTGGGCGCCGTCTTCCGAATGGTTTCAAGTCCGGATGAAGATGTTGTGGATGATAAAGAAGACTTTGGAAGAAAACGGAATACAGGTACCTTTCACCCAGCAGGAAGTTTGGTTCAAAAACGAACTAGAGCACGCTGAAAGAGGAGACGAGAAAAGGGGACGGCTGGATTGACTATATATCTATTGAGAGCGGCGTTCAAGATACAGATTTATATATCACTTATAGGAGTTAAAAAGGTATGAAGGTTGAAATCGAAGGCGAAGGCGAGATCGAACTGCCCGAAAACAGTAAAGTTTCTACTCTAGTGAAAGAGCTCGGTTTTCATCTCGATAATGTTATCGTGCTTCAAGATGATGAACCACTATCTTTAGAACACGAGTTGAAGGATGACATGCAACTGAAGATAGTTTCCGTAGTATCAGGAGGATAATTTTAAAAACTCTAATAAGGGGTGGAAAACTTATAAATATGACTTCGCTCTAAGAATTTCAACGAGCAACTGACGGCCAGAGCGGTGGGGAAACACCTGGTCTCATTCCGAACCCAGAAGTTAAGTCCACCAGCGTGCTCTGTTGTACTGTGGTGCGCGAGCCCACGGGAAGCTTAGGTCCCATAGTGTGGACCCTTGGAACGACGGCTTAGGTCAGGAGTCTTGCTCCCTTCGGGGAGGAAGATAAACCTGGCTGTTTGAAGGT
>PWHU01000040.1 GCA_003555395.1 Thermoplasmata archaeon | reverse complement strand
GAACGAAGTTCGTGTGAGGGGATGAGAACCCTTGGGTTCGTGAGTCAATCTGCGATTGACGAGCGGTTAGAATTTTGAATATCATGAGAAATTCTGACCAGAATCCCCGATCGGGCATGAAAAAGAAGAACATAGATAAAATGAGACAAACGGCTATGATGATTCTTTAGTATCCCATATTTTAGGTGGAAAATAGAGATATGCAATAAATATGGAAACTAAGGCTCCAAAAACATCGAATATCAGATCATAAACAGTATCCTCTAAACCGGCCTGCAGTCTTGTTCCAAAACTTAGATCGAAAAGGAATTCCCCTATCTCCCATATGACCCCGACGGGTACCATAAATATAAGAACAAATAAAGGAAGCATCCAGGGGATAATATACAGTGTTTTCGAGATCTTATTAACGTAGACGAGCACCAAGAATATCAAGACAGCCACCACGGTTCCAGACAGTAGATGTGTTATCTCTGCCCACCATCCTATAAGCTGATAAAAGCCTAAGGGTCTGCCCACTGAATAGATGAAGAGGACCGCTGAGACCCATAATGTAAAAAGTGGTGGAATGCTCCTTTTCGTATCCCTTGAAAAAACATCGGGATATATGGTCAGTAGAAAAGAAAATATAGCCCAACCTGCGACACTCGCGCTGTTCACCATCATACCATATATAACCGTCACCAATATTCCTATCTGTAATATCCTCGCGATGAAAAGAAACCAGCGATTATCATACCTACAAAATGCTAAATTCAGGATCTTTAAAAAATCCTCTTTATGATCTCTTTCTTTTGCCGTTCTTTCAAAATAAGTCTTGATCCTCTCCAAACCCGGAGCTTTTGTCTCTTTTAGATAGTTTTTTAACCGATTCCCTATGAATATACTGAATATCGATATCCACAGCAGGTCAGACATGAAGTGGAGATTCCCTTCAAGTAGCTCAGTACCGAGAAACTGATCGCTGATAAATCTACCTATCTCTAAGATGGTTGCGGCTCCTATGGTGAACAAGATCACAAAAACGATCGTGAAGTGAAAATTGGGACGAAAAGAGGTATGATGTTCCAAATTCAAAATGATCGTAAATCCGAGAATCGAGATCACGATAGCGAAGAAAATGCTCCTGAATATGAAGTAAATATCTATCACTCTGGCGATCCCGCTAGCTCCGAGCAATAACGGAAAAAGTGTCCAAAGGAACAAGTCGTTCTTCAACAAATAAAACCTATATTCGTCTTTCTCTTCCATCTCGATCTTAGATACGCCCCACATCAGAACCATATAAAGAATAGAGGTCGTGATCCAAAGTATGTCCCGCCTGTAGAGGGATATAAGCAGACTAGAAGCTCCAACAAATACTACGCACAGTAAGAGATTCCTCTCCTCGCTACTCCTCAGCATATTGACTTCTAAAGCTGATAACATCGATATAATTTTTTTGAGTGCAGGATTTTTTTCAATTTCTACTATCACATCAACCGAGGGGTTCTTTACTCTTCAACATCTTCTTGAAATCCTTTTCTTCAAGTATCACCGTACCCTCTTCTCTAGCGTTTTCCAATTTAGACCCTGGATTTTCACCTACTACCAGGTAATCCGTTGCACCGCTGACACTGGAAGTTACCCTTCCACCAAATTTTTCCACCAGCTCCGAAGCTTCGTTTCTCGTGTATTCGTCCAGTGCACCGGTGAAGACGAATCTTTTATCATCTAAGAACTGTTCAAATCTTTCTTCTTCTTCAGTTTCCATCTTGACACCGAGCTGCTTAAGATCTTCGATCATTTTTCTGTTCTGTTCATCCTGGAAGAAGCGCATCACGCTTTCGGCTGTCTCTGGTCCTATCTCGTTTATCTGCAAGAGTTCTTCTTCACCTGCATCTATAAGTTCATCCATAGAATCAAAATGTTTCGCCAAAACGTCCGCCATATGATCACCGACGAAACGGATACCTAAGCCGTAAAGGACTCTATCGAAACCGCGTTCTTTGCTCTCTTCGATCTCGTCTATAAGGTTTTGAGCCGATCTCTCAGCCATCCTTTCGATCATGATGAGTTCATACTTTTTTATCCTGTAGAGGTCCGGTATATTCTCGACTATTTTGTTATCGACTAGTTTGTCTAGTACCTTCGGACCCAATCCTTCTATATCCATGGCGCCTCGGCTGCCCCAGTGTTCTAATTTTTGTTTTACCTGGGCTGGACAGTTGGCGTTGAGGCATCTCCGTGCCACTTCGTCACCGAGTCTTTTGGCTTCGCTACCGCAGACGGGACACGTCTCAGGAAGTTGGAATACCCCTTCGCTCTTTTTCTCCGTGACTTTGACCACCTGAGGTATGATCTCACCGGCCTTTTCGACGAGAACTCTATCTCCTATGTTTACTTCCTGTCTTTCGAGCTCGTCCTCGTTGTGCAGCGAAGCTCTTTCAACAATAGTTCCAGAGAGCTGAACGGGTTCTAAAACAGCTATAGGCGTCAGCTTTCCGGTCCTGCCGACCTGCACCTCTATATCTTTGACGGTCGATGTTTTACGCATCGCGGGATATTTGTATGCTATAGCCCATCTAGGGTGCTTTGAAGTCGAGCCCAATTTATCATGATGATCCAGCCTGTTCACTTTTACTACCATGCCGTCGATCTCGTAGTTCAAGTCTTCCTTCTTCTCCTGCCACTGATCGATGTAATCGATCACCCTTTCGATACCCTCTTTTTTAGCCATGTGTGTGTTCACCTTAAGCCCGGCTTTTTTCATCTCTTTCATACATTCCCAGTGTGTGTGAAAATCGCCTTCTTCGTTGTAACTCAACGTGTAAATGAAGATATCCAAAGGTCTTTCCGCTACCACCGACGGATCCTTGTTTCTCACCGTACCTGCGGCTGCATTTCTAGGGTTAGCAAAAGGTTCCTTACCCTCCTCTTTTCTCCTCTCGTTCATCTCGTCGAATAGATCACGTGGCATGTAGATTTCTCCTCTAAATTCGGCAGTCTCTAGAACGGTTTCATCACTCAAACGTAAAGGTATGGTCGGTACGGTTTTCAAGTTGGGAGTTATGTCTTCTCCGCGCCGTCCGTCGCCTCTTGTCGAACCGCGCAGAAAGATCTTGTCTTCATAGAAGAGCGCAACGCCAAGCCCGTCTATCTTGGGCTCGATCACGTACTCTACCTTTTTATCCTCTTCTCCGATCCCCTCCCTGACTCTCCTGTCGAAATCTCTAAGTTCCTCATGATTGTAAGTATTATCCAAGCTGAGCATCGCACTCATATGCTCTACGGTTTCGAACTCGTCTATCTCGGTAGAGATCACTCTTTGAGTAGGAGAATCCGGTGTGACCAGATCAGGATATTTTTTCTCTATTCCCTCTAACTCCTTCACCAGCATGTCATAATCGTGATCGCTTATCACAGGATCGTTTTCCACATAGTACTTTCTATCGTGATATCTTATCTTCTCTCTCAAGTCTTCCGCTCTCTTTTCGGCTTCCTCTTTGGATCCAGGGACTTTGAAATCCTCTTCGACCAAATCACTCACCTCCCAGTGATTTCAATAGTTCGTGGTAAGAACGGGTATTCACCACATCTTCGGATCCTAACCAGGCTCTTCTCGCAGTCGCGATCCCATATCTCATATAGTCCAGATGGTTAAGACCGTGGGCATCCGTTCCGAGTGATATCATCACGCCTTTTTCTTTCGCCTCCCTAGCGTTCAGAGAATCGAGGTCGAGTCTTTGTGGAGATGCGTTTATCTCGAGGATCACATCGTTTTCTTTAGCACTCTCTATGATCTCTATTATGTCTACGTGGTAGCCTTCACGTTCACCTATCTTTCTACCAGTAGGATGTGCAAAAATGTCGATAAGACCGGTTTCGAAGGCTGTCTTTATCCTTTCTGTTTGTTTTTTTTCGTCCATCTTGAAGTTGGAGTGGACCGCCCCAAGAACGATATCTAGTTCCTTGAGAGTTTCATCGTCCATGTCTAGGGTTCCATCTTTTTTGATATCGACTTCTATGCCTGAAAGTACGTTTATTTCCAGTTCTTCGTTTACCTCTTCGATCTCTTTTTCTCTATCCATTATGTCTTCCCGGGTCAACCCACCGGCCACGCTTAGACCCTGAGAGTGGTCTGTAAGAGCGATATACTCATAACCCTTACGCTGGGCTTCTTCTCCCATTTCGAGAACGGTATTGTGGCCGTCACTCCAGTCTGAATGTGCCTGCAGATCGCCTTTGACCTCCTCCCAACCTATAAGATAAGGTAGTCTGTCGTCTTTTGCCGCCTCTAGCTCACCACGGTTTTCCCTCAATTCCGGTGGGATCCATTTTAGACCCAATTTTTCGTATATGCCTTCTTCCGTCTCACCTGCGACTTTTTCGTCGTTACCTTTATTGAAAAGGCCGTACTCGTTGAGCTTGTATCCCTTATCTATAGCTATCTGCCTCAGGGGGACGTTGTGCTCTTTTGCACCAGTAAAATACTGAAGTGCGGCTCCGAAGCTCTCTTCGTCTACGACTCTCAGATCTGCTTGTACACCCGCTTTCAACCTGACGCTGGTCTTGGTTTCTCCTTTGACCAGAACTTCATCAACGTCTTCATGTTCGGCAAATGCGTCCATCAACTTTTCAGCGTCGCCCGAGGCGAGTATGTCTATATCTCCGATGGTCTCCTTCCACCGCCTTAGACTTCCCGCTTTCTCTATCCTTTCCGCTTCCGGCTCAAGATGTTCTATCAGTTCCTCCGCTACGGGTATAACTTCATTCAACAGGTGTCTTCCAGATATATGTTCTAGCATCTCGATACCCTTAAGGATCTTCTCCTGTGTTTTCACGCCGAAACCCTTCAACTCTCGTATATTTCCCGCTTCGGCTTCCTCCCTGAGAGAGTCTAAGTCCACTATATCGAGTTCTTCGTAGAGTTTTTTAGCGCTTTTCGGTCCTATATCTGGAACTCTCATCACATCTATAAGTCCAGCAGGAAGTTCTTCCTTCAAATCTTCTAGATATTCTAAGGAGCCGGTCTCGATTATCTCGTCGATCTTTGCCTCCATGGCTTTTCCGATGCCTTCTATATCTCTCAGATCTCCTTCCTCGTAGTAATCCCTTATATCGTCCTTCATAGAACCTATCTTTCTAGCCGCTTTGCGGTAAGCTCTAGGCTTGAAATCCACCCCTTTTAACTCTAACAGGTCCGCTATCTCGGTAAATATCTGAGCTACCTTTTTATTCATCATGATGGCTAAAATGGACAAGGTGAATTTAACATTTTTGTGGAAAGGGGTAAACCTAGCCAGGATATTTATTCAGATGTTATTTTCTGGTCAAAAAGAATAATGTAAAGATAAAGGGTTTTAAAAAGGGGATTATAATTTCCCCTTCGCTCCCGGAGTTCATTCGCAACCTTCGGTGTTGTGACCTTCGAAATAGACCGTGTCAAACCCACTTGTGATCCACATCTCGGATCCGTCCTCGAATTCAGCATACACCGTCAATATAGTGGTGTATTCTCCTTCGGGTACGCGATCGGGCACCACTCTTCTATGCGATGTTTCGACGGTGTACTCGACTTGTTCTGCGGTCACCGGTTCCGATTCTAGTTCTTCGGTGTACAGGTGTTCGCCGTTTAACATAGTTTCCCAGCGGAATACATATCGCTCGGGTAACTCGCCGAAGTGAATATCCCTTGTATAGGTCGCGTTCAGGTGGTGGTACGGATCAGACGGGATGATATCCGTTTCTACATCCACTGTTCCGATCTCGAACCAGAAATCACTTGTTGAATTTAGCTGTTCTTCTTCTCCTGCTCGTCCTCGGATAGGTGCACTCAATATAGCTCCGGTGGTCAGTAATATGACCATGGCTGTCGTTATGAGCAACTTTTTTGTTGACATTTTTAGTTCCTCCTAAAAGACGCTAAGATGAGGGGGTATAAAAATATTTTCTTGTGTCTAAATACAAATGCTTCAGCTTTGTGGATGAGTGCACAAAAATGTACTAAGATGTCGTCTTAATTCATTATGAAATTGGATCTCAAGACTTCGTGATGACCTTACATCCTTTAGAAGTTACGATGACCGTGTGTTCACTCTGGCTTATCAGCCCGTTCTTTTTTTCAACCAGTACGGGATAATTCATGACTACGCCCATGCGCTTCAGACGCTTAAGCAGTTTGTGATGATCTCCGTCATATTCCTTGCACCATCTAGCGGCGAAAGGTAGCTTGCCAAAATTGTCCTCGATCCAATCATAAAAGCTGAGGTCTTCTCCGTCGATATTCCGTTCATCTTCAAGCTTGTAGATGTCGCCCGCATCGCCATTTTTTACCTTCCCATGGCCGTCGGTAGCGAAGGGCTCTATAGCCAAAACCATCCCCTTCTTTATCTTGGTCCAGCCTTTAGGGATGTTGGGGATAGAAGTTCCGGCGTGCAGAACGTTACGTTTCAACTCGTGACCAGTCAGGTTGGATATGGGTGTGAAACCTCTACTGTTTATCACATTCCTGATGTTCTTACCTATATCTCTAGTGCGTATCCCGGGTCTGATGGATTTTACCGCCACACCTAAAGCTTCCTCAGCCGCCTTTATGAGTGAAGTGTGGCGGGAAGTGCCTATCTCTACACTGAGAGCGTTATCGGCTATATAACCGTCTACATGACATCCTATATCCAGTTTGACCAGATCACCTTTCTTGAACTCGTTTTTGTCGTCCTCGATAGGCGTATAATGAGCTCCGATAGAATTCACGCTTATGTTCATCGGAAAAGCCGGTCTGGCCTCGTGCTCGTAGATCGTTCGTTCAGCCTCCCTAGCCACTTTAAGATAGGGAACGCCTTCATCACATACTTCTCTCGCCCTTTCAAGTGCTTTACGGGCTATCATGCCCGCCTTCCTGTACTTTTTTATCTCCTCAGATCTCAAGTGCATCACCGATCTCTTTTTCCGAGATAGGGCCCTCTCTCAAGATCTCGAAGCCGTCGTCTTTTACCTTGACTACCGTACTACCTCTACCGAGTTCGCAGCGACCGCAGTTCAAGTAAAGTTTCACCCTTCCGTCGAGCTGTATCTTCGAAGTCTTTATATCTACCGGTGCGGGTCTTCCGTGGATATTAGCGCTAGTAGACGTTATAGGACCGAAATCTTTAACGATCTTTTGAGCTAGGGGGTGATCAGGTACCCTTATGCCTTCAGTCCCTTCCTCGGTTTCTACCACTATGCAGAGAGGGCCGGGTAGGAACTTTTCCTCCAGCGTCCAAAGGGATCCTGGTAGATCTTCGTCGATGAATTCAGCCGCCTGGTCGATGTCCGAATAAGCCAAAGATATCTTTTTATCCTCAGGTGCCTCTTTCACCCTACGTATCTTATCCATCATGTCTTCTTCCTGAGGGGCTCCTCCTATACCGTATAGCGTTTCTGTGGGATAAACGATGAGTTCACCGTTGCTCAGCACTTCGTTTATGGTGGATATCATGTGAGCGGCGCACTCGCCGTCGCATTCCTTCTTTTCACACTTGAATTCCATCATGTTGACCAACTCCTCGTACTCAAAAGATCCTCAGGTGATCCAAAGCCTTTTTTATGTGGTCTGAGCCGCCTTTCTCTACGGCGGACATATGACCAGGGTAGAGTGATTCGACCTTTAATTCAGATAACATCTCGACCGATCCTGTCAGTTCTTTCATGTCACCCGTCGGTAGGTCGGTCCTTCCGACGCTTCCATGGCTGAAGACGGTGTCGCCGGAGAGTAGGATCTTGTCTTCAGGATGGTAAAGACATATACTGCCCTCGGTATGCCCGGGAGTGTGCAGTATCTGGAAGTTAGAATATTCATCCTCGTCCAGAGTCTTTACGTCTAGAGAGGGTATCTTCCTGCCAAAATTGCTGCCCAATACCGTTTGGTCGTCACCTGAACGCAGTGCTTCGGCCTCCTTTTCGGGAGCGTACAGCGGAACTCTTAGTTCTTCGGACAGTTCCTGCGCATCTCCAACGTGGTCAACGTGGCGGTGTGTCAATATTATCCTATCTAGGTCAACGGAAGTCTCTTCGACCGTGTTTATTATGCTGTTAGAGATCCCCATGCCCGCATCCACTAAAAAATCTTTTTCTGCCTCGACCAGAAAAACGTTCGAGGAGTAACCTCTACCCATCACGCTGTGAACGGTAACTTCTGACATCACCCATATACCTCTATGAACTTCTCGAAAGAACGGTCGTAGGTCTCCTCCACATCGTCGGGAAATGCACAGGCCGGGAGCTGATCGTTTTTAAGATGGTGTTGTATACACTCGCAGCAGACTCCCTTCCTCGGGCAGCCCGGGTACGAACAATTACAATCTTCAAGATTTTCTTCTTTACTGCACTCCATATTGATACCTCGCACTGCTGGGATAACTTCTGTTTATTTATTGTTTTTTATCCGTTGATAGGAAAAACTTAACTTCCTTCTTCCTCCTCTTTCTTCCTTAGAACCGGCTTTTTGGGAGGTGAATTTTGCCGCTTACCATGTCCAACTAGTACCACTATAGCGATAACGAAGATCATCATCGCTATCAGCCACCAAGTGCTTTTTAGAAATCCCGATAAGCTCATCTCGTCTTCCACCTCGACGGAAGTGGAGAGAACTGTCTCGTCGTTCTCTATCACCGTGATGATGTGCTCGCCGGGCTTATCTACCGCGGTGTAATTGTAAGAGACGGTTTCCGTCTCTCCCGCCTCTACAGTGACAGGTACGTCCTCTCTTTTACTCCATCTGCAGGGCCCGTATATGTAGAACTGCACTTCATACTCTATAGTCTCTTTCCCGAGGTTGGTAACGTCTACCCTGACTTCTACCTCTTCTCCAACCTCGACTTTTTCCGGTCTTACATCCAGGTTCGATAATTCTATCTCCGGCGGATCTGAGGAGATGTGAAATTCAGTCGTATGATCGAACCTCCTTTCCGCCGCGACCCTGTAAGTGCCTTCAGGGACCTGCTCCCCTTCCAGGTCCGTCTGATCCCAGATGATATACTCCGTGCGGCCGTATTCAGGTACAATCGGCTGTATCACTCCATCTAAAGGTCCGTGCACCACTTCGCCGGTCTCTAAGTTCTCAATATAGATTCCAAAATCATATATGATAGGTTTGCTTCCAGCGGAACCGTCGTTCTTCACTTCGATGGTGACGTTCTCACCCGTTTCGTACCACTGCTTTTCTGTACCGATGTACTCATCTTCTTCCAAGATCGGATCCTCTTTCAAGAAGTTAGCTTCTAGATATCTATCCATATCCATCTCTATTTCGATCTCGCTTCTTTCAACTTTTTCTTCCGACAGATCGCCCGCCCAGTGACTGAAAGTCCAATGTTCGTCGGGGATCGCCTCTACGGTGAGTTCGTGACCTTCTCCGTAGCTGTAGTTCCCCTGCTCAGGGTTAGTGGTACCTTCACCGTTGATCGTTATGTTCAGGTCATACCGTATAGGTTGAAAAACCGCTGTCAGCGACTTATGATAGTCCATCGTCAGAGTTTCCTCTTCCTCCGGACTTTCAAAATCACCTGTCCATCCAACGAACTCCCAACCCTCTTCCGGTACCGCTTTTAAGTCCACTTCAGTACCATATTCATACTCGTCTTTTTCCGGCGAGACTTCTACTCTGCCTTGGCCCTCGACGGATATCGAAAGGTCGAGCATAGGCGAATCTTCAGCTATGATGAACTCGGTAGTGTGGTCGAATCGGTATTCCGCTCTGATCTTATATGTACCTTCAGATACCTCTCTATCATACTGGTCGGTCTGATTCCAGATGAAAGATTCTGTATGGCCGTACTCCGGCACTACAGTGTGGACTCCTCCGCTGAAAGGTCCGTGCACCACTTCGCCGGTCTCTAAGTTCTCGATATAGATTCTAAAATCTCGAAGGATAGGTATGTTAAGCCCAGTACCGTCGTTCTTGACCTCAACGATCGCCATCTCTCCGGGTTCATACCATCCCTTGTCGGATCCTATGTACTCAAACTCTTCCAATATCCTGAAATACGCCGTTAGAGACCTGTCGCCGTCCATCTCGATGGTGATCTCGGGATCGTCCTCTCTGTCAAAGCCAACGGTCCAATGACTGAACCTCCACCCTTCGGTGGGTGACGCTCTTACCGTGACGTTGGTCCCCGGTTCATATTCATAAACACCGACTTCAGGGTCAGTAGTTCCCCATCTATCCGGATCTACTCCGTTATCGTACTGCTCGCGGAAACCCTGGTCTAGTACATCTTTTTGGATCTCCAACGTGTAATATCCTTCAAGACCAGTGGTGAATGTGTTAGCAAAAGTCTCGCGTACATCGTCAGAGTTTACAGCTTCGACTTTCCATAGGTAGGTCGTGTTATGTTCTAAATGGAGCGGCGGAGTTTCAACTCTACGGTCGTCCTCGACGGTTTCAGAGTGTATCTCTTCACCTCCCAAGTAGAATACTACTTCAATCGGATACAAATCAGCTTCGACAGATACTGAGAGTGTTAGATTTTCAGTTACTGCTTCAGCGTCAGCAACCGGTTCGGGATCCAAGATGCTTATCTTCTCAACATCTTCTTCTTTGATCTCGTGTGCGGCAGACGATACTTCAGAAGATTCTTCAGGGTCGAACTCAAAAACAGCCACAAAAGAAGCACTCAACAGGAGGAAAAGGACCGCTAAGAGCACCGCTGTTCTTGACGACATATTACCTTCTCCAATTTTATAATATATATCCCCTTCCTATTTAGCTTTTTTATATTTTTGATGATTCATATTTTGACATTTTGCATCAGCTCTAATGTTTATATGTTTTAGGCAAAACCAAAAGAAGAGGACTCCTATCTAGTAGCTTAACCTATCATCTTAGATCTCATCTAAAATGAATATGGCGGATCCGCTATTCAACTTCTTTTCTTCGCCTCGACAGCGCCGTAAACAAACACACCAGCGATGAAGCCTGTAGCAATTATAGGTAATGAGTTATGGAAACCTTTAGGACGTTCGACATGTATAATGTTATCACTTCCTCTCACACTGGAATATCCATTGTGGGGTAAAACCCAATAATTGCCACCTTCAGGTTTAAAAAAGGAAACTAGATGCCAATCTCCTCCTTGCTCAATAGATAAAGTCATGTCCATCTCGACGATGTCTGTATTTGAATCAAAATCAAGCACTTCTGGCTCTAGCTCATAAACGTTTTCGGTTTTGTCTACCATTTCTTCGAGCCAATAATCCTGCATCTTCGATTGATCTTCTACCAGTATGCCAAAATCAACGGGATCATCGGGGGCGGACGGTCCACCGATTCGGGGCTTCACACTTTCTAAACTCGGCATCCATTTCTCTTTTGCGATTAAAAACCGCATCTTAAAATCTTGGATAGGATCAATCTCCTCTACTTCCGCTCTTCTAAGATGCATCTCCCGTTTATACTCAAAGGTGAGAGTGAATTCTCGTTCTTCTCCCCTTTGAAGAGATAGGGGATTTTCCGTATAATTATTTATAACGGGGGGTAGGGCTAAAAAGAACCTACCGTACAACTTTTCATCGTATTCTTTTTCATCAATATCCACTATTTCAGTCACTTCAGCCTCGACTGTAGACACATTGAGGGCATCAGCAGGGGGGCGACTAGGTAGATACATGCCCACGACGATAAGGAAAAATATAGAGAGAACTACTGCTTTTCTTATCATATCTCCATCACCTCAAATAAGAAAAAGGATAGAATAAGGAAGCATATCGTTCCAAGGAAAGGAACATACATGAAATTAGCAGGTAGAAATCCGAATTCTTCGATGAAGAGATTATGGTACATCACGCTCAGGATAGGAAAAGAGCCGACCGTTACCAAAGTACCTAGAGACCTCTCGGCACTCTCTATAAATTGGGTAGCAAAGAACATGCTTATTATATATATGGATGAAAAAAGTATTGTAGGTAAAACTTTTCTCGACAGTAGGCTGAATGTCGTTGTAAAAGAGAAAAGGAATAAGCCGGCCGAGAATATCAATAAAGAGTAGATCATCGTCCTTTGAATGGTCAGATAGGATATAGTCCCCCAATAAGACAAAGATAACAGTATATGGACGGGGTAAACGACGCTGAGGAGAGCTAAAATAACTATACCTGCAGATATTTTTCCAAATAAAAGCGTTCTTCGGCCGCCCGGGATCATCATCAACGGATAGATCCTCCCGCTGTCTATATCACTAGCAAACAACTTCGCCCCTAAATAAGCACCATATCCCATAACGACCAGAACAGCGAAAAAGGCGCTCCAATAAATAGGTTCGTATATTATACCGGAGGGATCACCCTGATAGATCACCTCACTTCGCCAAAGAGAATAAATGTTGACAGATATCATGAGGATAACGACTATGGGCAGAGAATAGTCCAAAAAAGTTGTTTGGACGGTCTTTGCCAGTATTTTATATGTGTTATTTATCGCTTCATGCGTCATTTAGACACCTCTTGGTATATAGCATCGAGTGAGCCGTGTTTGAGAGAAAAATATACGTCATTTTCGATCAGGTAGTTGAACACCTCTCTTTCAAACTTTTTTCCAGAAGTTCCCATTACGACTAGAGTATTACCTTTTCTTTCAACTTTGTTCACGTCGGGTAGCGCCGTAATCTCCTCGAGATCCAAACTTTCGTCGCTCTCGATATTGAGGACAAGCTTTTTGGAAGAACCTATTTGTCTCGATATTTCTAACGGGTCACCGAAACTGTCGATCTTTCCGTCCTTTATCATGACTATCCAGTTGCACGCATCTTCTATATCTCTCAACTGGTGAGATGAGATGAGTACCGAACAGCCCTCTCCAGCGGTCCCTTCTATTATCTCCATAAGGTCCTGCTTTATTTTGGGGTCGAGACCGGAAAGAGGCTCGTCGTAAATCAATAGTTTGGGTTCGTGAAGAAGTGTCCGGGCAATACCAAGCCTCTTTTTCATCCCGTGAGAATATTCTTTGATAGGATCGTCTTTTCTCTCATAAAGACCTGCTGTTTTGAGTTTTTCGGAGACCGTTTTCTTGACATCTTCTACATTGAATAGTTCCGCAAAATATCGAAGATATCCCTGACCGGTCCAGGATGGATAATACTCTTCATTCTCCGCTAAGTATCCCAATGAGGCTTTATCTATTTCCTCTCCTGAGATACCCGTCATTTCTATATCGCCGGAGTAGCTCAAAAAGCCAGTTATGCATTTAATCATCGTTGTTTTTCCCGCCCCGTTAGGACCTACCAACCCAGTCACGCTTCCTTCAGGGATGTAAAAATCAACATCATCTACCGCAGTAACATCACCGTAAATCTTTTCGAGACCCGTGATATTCAAGAGGCCTTTTTTTGTATTACCCATATCACACCTCCTGCAACAGCTATAAACACGCCTAAAACCAATACGGGTAAACCCCAATCGGGAGGATAATCGTGCACTTCCAATTCGAACTCTACCTTGACCTCTTCATTCGGATTACCTGGATTTAAAAATCCAAAGAATGGCATGTCGCCTACCGCAGTTTTTTTATCATCGTATCTGAGATCTAGCGTCGTCTCTTGCGTTGGGTCCTCTTCATAGTCAACCAAAAAACCCTCGTCGGTATATAATAGCAGACCACTATTCTCAAAAAGATAAAATCTCAGAGGGAAGTCGCTCCTAAGATGTATCCGGATGAACTGCTCAGCGTTGTCGAAACCTTCAATCCAGCCAAAATTCAGCCCAAAAAGATTGTAACTTCTCGCCGAGCCAGTAAATCTCACTGACTGTGTTTGCTCGAACAAATCGTCCCATTCTTTCGATTCCGCTAAAAAGAACGAGAATGTCCCTTCCGTCTCCGTTCTCATCTTCACCCACGAGGTATCACCTATCAGAGTCGTATTGCGTCCTCCTCCACCATATCCAAAGGCTCTCATAAGAACCTCTCCTTCATCATCCTTGAGCGTCATATTTGCGTAATCCTCATCTTCGATTTCTTCTATAGGTTTGCCAGAAGGGGATGCCTTCTCAGCCCAGCTGTGAACACCTCCAACATGCGTGTGCTGTAAATATTTTGGAAGGGTAAAATTGTAAGTTTCCTCACCATAAAGGCGGGGGAAAAAAAGATCTTCAAAATTTTCTGGAGATCCATTAAAATCATAATGCTCGGGACTGCCCTTCTCATCCCTAGGAAGTTCGGCCCTACTCGTCGGAACAGCTGCTATCGTCAACAGGAGCAAAACCGTGATCAAGCAGATCGATTTGCCTGAGTTCATACTCTTACCATACTAATTATCAAACCGAAATATATATATATCTTTCGCAATAAGTTTTTGTTAGAGATAAAGAAGTCCCATTACATCATTACGGAGATGGAATCTATAACGAAATAGAAGCTAGAGCTTGGCTATATGAAGGACAGTATGGTGCCGATAACTATCGAGTGTGTTTCGTAGAACTTGTAAATCAGGACGATGATTGGGACGTCCAGTACTACAACCAAGTCACAGAAGTTGTGGAAGGGAGCTTTGTGATGGAAAACCAAGATGCCTGGGGATTCTACAGCCCATACCCTGTAGATGGAGGACATGACGATGGTTGGACCTCTTATAACGGAATAGGAGAACAGGGAGCCTATGTTTCTGTTCCCCGTGATTGGAGAGAGGCAAATTGGGAAGCCAACATAGCTGATGATTTCGTGGCAACACACCACATTTATGACGAAGACCCTACCTTTGAATATGACGATGCATGTATCGGTGCAGCTTTTCACACAAGTGGAAGTGATTACGACAATTTTTACATCAATATAAATGTTGAAATAATAGATGAAAGTATCTGGGGAAGCGAGGAAAAATACGGTGGCGGTTCAGTAACCTTTTCCGAATAAAAAATTATTTCTCTTTTTTTTTAGGTCTATTTACAATGATAGGTATTTCATTCTCCGCTAAGTATCTCCTTTCTAGAAGGTCCGATCACTCACTCCCACTACAAAGGGAAAACGTTATAGACCTACCGTAGGTAGAAAAACCGATGGGTCATCACTGCAGCGAGTGCGGCACGCTCCTTCGGACCGAAAAGGGAAAGAGATACTGCCCAAGATGTGAGAGAGAGCAGAGCACGCTGACCGGTAGAGATACCTTCTCGCATCAAAAGGGCGACGGAAGTCTAGCCGATGAGGACAGCTACTTTCCATTCGACAAGATAAGGAAGGGACAGAAGGAGTTCAAAGAGGACGCCGCCGACGCTTTCGAGCGGAAGAAAAGTTTGATAGCTCACGCACCGACCGGTATAGGTAAAACGGCAGCGGTATTACCTCCAGCGGTGAGAGCGAAGAAAGACGAACAAAAGGTCTTCTTCCTGACCAGTAAACAATCCCAGCACAACATCGCTATCGAAACGGTCAAAAAGATGCCGTCCTCCGTGAACGCCACCGACGTGATCTCGAAGAAGCACATGTGTCCCAGGGAAGAGTCTAGACTTCCATATCCCGTCTTCGAGGAGTTCTGCAGCGAGAGCGGGCAGAAGAATTGCAACCTTTTCAACAGGAAGATGGAGAAAGTCGTGGATGAACTAAAAAAAGATACCAAGCACGTCTCGGAGATAGTGGATTTCTGCAGATCCGCAAACGTCTGCCCTCATAAGGCGGCGCTCGTGGCCGGTAAAGAGAGCGACCTAATAGTGTGCGATTACAATTACATCTTCTCAGACATAAGAGAGAGGATATTCGAACTGCTGGAGATCGAGCTGAAAGACGTTTTATTGATCGTCGACGAGGCACACAACTTACCGGGAAGGATAAGAGCGAACCTAGAAGAAAAACTCTCCGCCGCCCTTCTAGAAGAGGCTTTCAACCTGCTGCAGGGTTATTCTTCAGCACTCGCCAGTTTCATGAGCAGATTGGCTTCAGAACTGGACGAAGACGTCGACCAGGAAAAGAGGATAAACAAAAGTTTCTTGGACCAAAAGATAAAGAAAGCTCTTAAAGGAGGTCTCACCCAGTTCGGCTCGCTGGACGAACTGCTGGAAGATCTAGATTTGGTGGCAAGAGACATACTCGAGAACGATCCTTCCGCCACTGCACCGATTTACGTTTACTCGTTCCTAGATACTTGGAGAGAGGAAGGTAAAGAGGTATTCCGCTCGGTAAGACCGGGTCCGCCTACGGTGGAGATAGGTCTTCTCGATCCTGCGAAGTACAGCGAAGAGGTCTTCAGCAAGATAGACAGCGCAGTATTGATGAGCGGTACTTTACATCCGGGTGAGATGTACGCCGACTTACTGGGTATGAAAGGCGAGAACACGGAGATAAAGACGTACGAATCGCCTTTCCCGAAAGAGAACAGGAATATAGTCAGCGTGGATCATCTCACCACGGCTTATAAAGAGAGAGGACTCAACACTTACCAGGCCTACGCGAATTCTATCGCGGATGTGGCGAACAATTCTCCCGGTAACGCCGCGGTCTTTTTCCCTTCCTATTCTCTGATGAATCACGTGATCGATAGGTTGGGTATGGTCCACCTGGAAAAAGAGATGATGATAGAAGAGAGGGAGCACTCGAAACTAGAGAAAAAAGAACTTGTAGAAAGTTTGAAAGGAAACCGAGACAAACTTCTGCTCGGAGTCCAGGGCGGCAGCCTCTCGGAAGGTATAGATTATAGAAACAACATCCTCTCGTCGGTCATGATAGCCGGCATACCCTTCCCTCCGCCTTCGATGAAAGTGGAAGCTTTAGAAGAATACTATACTGAAAAATTCGGCGGAAAGAAGGGTTACAGGTACGCGAGGATCTATCCGGCGATGAATCGTGTTCTCCAGGCCGCCGGTCGGCCAATAAGGAGTAAAAAAGATAGAGCTTTTATCGTGCTGATGGACAAGAGGTTCAACTATAAGAGGTATAAAGAGCAACTGCCTGAAAGTTTCGAGTACCGCCCTGCTAAAAATCTAAAAGAAGAGTGCGTAGGATTTTTTGAGCAGAATAGATGATGCCTTCAATCCTTCTCTTCCATAAGATATTCCATCTCGTCCCAGACGACTTCATGCCCCAGATCGTTTTCTTCCAAGAACTCGGAGATCTCCGCGGTTATATCTTCGATCTCGGATTCCTCCTCCGGGATCCTGGGATAAAGTATGAACTCCACATGATCTCGTTCAAGAGGAAATATCATCCTATAGCGTGCTTCACGATTGTGACCAGGGGGTTTTCTGTTATTGCGGAGATCCTTCAGGTTCTGATCTATCAGCATCCGGATGTATTCTTCTCCGTTGTCCTCAGGAAACTGGTCCGCTAGATCCATGAACAACCTGTAAAGCTCGGGGAACACCGGTAGGAGATCTTTGTACTCTATGTCATCGTCGAACCTTATGGTGCTGTTATGCTTCGTGACTTCCATCTCTTTTTCTTCTTTCCGTGCCATGTTCTCTCCTTACATACTCGAATCACTAATTTGTATTTAATGGTTCGTCCTCCGAACCTTCTATGGGTTCGAGGCACAGTTTGAGCTCTCTGCCGTCGATATCCCAATCTTTCTCCATGCCGGGGCCTTCGCCTCTTTCAAGGGTGCGTGAGAGCGTCTCTTTCCTTATATAATCCTTCATGTCTTCGACGGCTCGCTCCAGCCTTTCGTCGCCGCTGTAGCGTGTGTTTATCTTCTGTGTGTAACCGAGGTCGAGGTCCTTCCTCATGGTCTGTATCCTCCTCACAACGTCTCTCACAAGGCCTTCGGTCTCCAGTTCCTCGTTCATCTCCACGTTGACGTACACCTCGAGTCCTTTCTTTTCACCTTTCACGTATTCCTCTTTCACGACCTCGTAAATCTCTACGTCTTCTTCTTCTATCTCGTATCCTTGAAGATCCACGCTTCCTTTCTCGTCTAGAGCTTTTTGAAGTTCGTTTCCATCAGCTTCTTCGATAGCTTTCGCTACCTTTTCAGCCTCGCCTTTGAATTTGGGGCCTAGGACAGAATAGTTAGGATCTGCATCATACTCGGTGAGGGTTTCGTCGTCTCTGAGCACTTCTAGTTCTTTGACGTTCAATTCATCTTTCAAGATGCCTTTGAAGGTCTTGACCGCCCTTTTTGTCTCCTTCTCATCGTGTACAACAAGCGCTCCTTTCAGCGGCTGTCTCAGCTTTATGTCCTCCTTCTGCCTGGCCTTTCTTCCTAGTTCAGCTATATCGATCACGGTCTCCATGTTCTCCTCGAGCTCTTCATCTATCTTTTCTGTATCGACCTCCGGATAATCCAGTAAGTGTACCGATTCGGGACCGTCTTCGATAGGGAGTACGGTCTTCCTGTAGATCCTTTCAGCGATGAAAGGTGTGAAAGGAGCGATGAGTTCGGTAAGTGTGTTCAAAACTTCGTATAGAGTGTTGTAGGCACTTTTCTTTTCCTCTTCTTCACCTTCCCAGAACCTCCTTCTACTCCTACGAAGATACCAGTTGGAAAGCCTGTCTATAAAGCTCTCTATAGCCCTGACAGATCTGTGGACTTCGAGCTCTTCCATGCCGTCTCTTATCTCGCGAGTAAGTGAATTGACTTCGGAGAGAAGCCACCTGTCGATCTCGTCGTTCACCTCGTACTCCGTATCAGGAACAAAATCGTCTATGTTGGCATTGTGGGTGAAGAAGGTCACCACGTTGAAGAGCGTATTTATGGTCTTGTTGATCTTCTCCTCGGCTAGATTTTGACTGAAGGGTGACGACCTCCAGACAGGGGAGTCCAAAAAAGTCAATCTTGTGGCATCGGAACCGACTTCGTCGAAAACAACATCGGGTTCCACTACGTTGCCCTTACTTTTACTCATCTTCTCCCCGTCTTCGTTCAATATGAGACCTAAAGTCAGACAACTCTTGTAGGCGGGCTCGTCGTATAGGAGAGAACTTATGGCGAGGAGGCTGTAGAACCATCCCCTCGTTTGATCCAAAGCTTCCGTTATGAAATCTACGGGGAACGCCTCTTCGAATTCATCTTCGTTCTCGAATGGGTAATGGAACTGAGCGAAAGGGGCGCTCCCGCTGTCGTACCAGCAGTCTATCACGTAATCCACTCTTTCCATGATGGAGTCACATTCAGGACAGTCTAACTCTACTCGATCGACGAAGGGCCTGTGGAATTCGAAATCATCCGGTAAAAGTTCAGTAGACTTTTCCTCCAATTCTTCTCTACTGCCTATACACTCTTCGTGGCCGTTCTCACATATCCATATGGGCAGCGGAGTACCCCAGAACCTGTTCCGGCTCAAAGACCAGTCCTTCAGATCGTCTAAAAAATTGCCGAATCGCCCGTGCTTCAGGTGTTCGGGCTTCCAGAAGATCTCATCGTTGTTATCTATCAATTTTTGTTTTTCCCAAGAGGTCCTGATGAACCAGCTCTCTAGAGCGTAATAGAGCAGTGGGGAATCGCACCTCCAGCAGAAAGGATAAGTATGTGTCACTGAACCCCTCTTGATCAGGTCTCCTCTCTCTTCTAGGTCTTTCATTATCTGTTCGTCCGCGTCCTTGACAAATCGACCTTCATGGTCCGGAACTTCCGATGTGAATCTACCGCTCTCGTCAACAGGATTTACGAGGTCGACGCCTTCTTTGCGGCAGAGGTCGTAATCGTCCTCTCCAAAAGCTGGAGCGATATGAACTATGCCGGTACCTTCTTCTAACGTTACGAAGTCGGAGGAACAGACGTAATGGCTCTCACTAGCGGAGTCCACGTATTCAAATATCGGTTCGTATTTTTCACCTAAAAGTTCTTCGCCCTTCACCGTCTTCAGAACTTCCGCCTCGTCGAATATCTCTTCTACCAGCTGCTCCGCAAGATAGTACTTTTCTCCTTCGTACTCCACAAGAGCGTATTCGATATCTTCTCCGACAGTAAGCAGAAGGTTAGATATGAGGGTCCAGGGTGTGGTTGTCCAAGCTAGGAAGTAAGCGTCCTCGTCTTTGAGCTTGAATCTTATGTAAATGGACGGGTCTTCGGTTTGATCGTAGCCTTGAGCGACTTCATGACTCGAGAGCGGCGTCCCACATCTAGGGCAGTAGGGCACCACCTTGTGGCCTCTTTCTAGCAAGCCGTTCTTCCAGTGCTGTTTCAGGCTCCACCACACGCTTTCGATATAATCGTCTTCCATGGTGATGTAGGCATTATCGTAATCTATCCAGAAACCCAGTCTTTCGCTCATCTCCCTCCATTCTTTTTCGTATTTAAACACGCTCTCCTTGCACATCTCGTTGAACTTTTCGAGACCGTACTCTTCTATCTCGTCTTTGGAATCTATGCCCAATTCTTTTTCGACTTCTATCTCTACAGGCAAACCGTGGGTATCCCATCCCGCTATGTTAGGCACTACTTGGTAGCCGTCCATGGTCTTATAACGAAGGAAAGTGTCCTTCACCACTCTTGTCAGAACATGGCCTATGTGCGGTAAACCGTTGGCGGTGGGCGGTCCTTCGGTGAAACCGAACTTCTTCTCCCTTTCTCTGTTCCTGCTCTTCTCCGGTATGTCGTTCCGTTTCCAGAACTCTATTATCTCCTCTTCCTTCTCCGGTAAGCGGGCTTCTTTCTCTATCGGTTCGAATTGTGAATCATCTTCACTCATACAAATATCCTCCAAAAACAACAAAAACCTAAAGCTGGGCGGATGATAGATCATTCTGGAATTATGATGATCGCGATCTCCTCTGTACCTATAGCCCAGCTCATTGGGATTTCTAGGAGAGAACACATTATATAAAATTTGCTTTGCTTTCCCTCTTCTACCGATAGCGGGGATCAATCGTCTTTCTTACCTAAAATTTTCTTCAATCTGTCCCCCATACCGTCGAATTTTGATCCCTTATCGATGATCTTCTCTTTCCACCATCCTTTACTGTAGACCCAATAAGCGGCTATACCGGCACCTACGTTGCTGAAACCGATAGCCAGCCAGGCACCGGTAGAGTTCAATGCAAAAGCGAAAGCTAACAACAATATCATAGGTATCCTGAGACCCCACAGTCTCAGCAAACTCAGACCGAAGTGCTGCCCCGTATGGCCAGAACCGTTCAGCGCTCCGCTCACTCCTTGATATATCGCGAAGAAAGGGCCTCCTATAGCGAGTATAGCTAAGAATCGCGATCCTATCTCCACCACTAAGGGTTCGTCTACGATGAAGAACCTCATGATATGATACCGGAAGATGATGAAGGAGAGCGATACAAGTGACATGAAAAGTATCATCACCAGGGTCGCGCGGGTCGTTGTCTTCTCGGCCCGTTCCTTTTTATCCGCTCCCAGTGCTTGGCCCACCATGGTACTGATAGCCATCATCAGGCCGCCCAAGAACACGAAAGTGATGTTTATTATCCTGCCGCCGATCCCGTAGGCGGCTAAAACCTCTTCCTGCATGGGAAGCATCGCGAGAAGACCTATAAGCACGATAAAACCGACGGATTCCTCCATCCTTGCGAAAGTCGCGGGTAAACCCACCTCCAGATATTTTTTTATCTTTTTAAAGTCCGGTTTCAGATGCCACAATTTCAATTTTATATCGACCTTGCCCGCCCAGAGTAGATAAACGGCTATCACCGTTCCGACCGACCTAGCGAATACGGTGGCGACAGCCGCACCTCTTATCCCCATCCTAGGAAAAGGTCCTAAACCAAAGATGAGGATCGGATCCAGGATTATGTTCAGCACCACGGATACCGCCATGACCAGCATCGGCGTGATAGTATCGCCCCAGGCTCTCAATGAGAAACTGAAGGCAGCGAACGTCAACAGGAACGGAAAGCCCAAGAAGATTATCCGTAAGTAGGCCGTCGCGTACGGCACTAGTGCAGCTTCCTGGGTCAGAAAATTTAGAAAATCCTCGGCTATGAAGAATCCGAGAACGCCGAGTATGGTCGATATCACGATGAAGAGGAAGAAGAGTTGGCCCGTGTCATGGTAAGCCTCGTCGTATTCTTTAGCCCCCGTATGCTGAGATATCATAGAGATGCCGGCGATACCCAGGCCTATCTCCACTGATAACAGAAGAAAGACGAAAGGCCACGCCACGCTGATAGCTCCGACGGAGAGTGTGTTCTCAGGTGGAGGTAACCGCCCTAACCAGATAGTATCTATCAGATTGTAAGCGGACTGGAGTAAAGAAGCGACCATCATCGGCCATGCTAATTTGAACAGAACAGGAAGAATATCTCCATCGATTATCTCTTCTTCTGATGGACGTCCCATCTTATCTTTTAGATATGCGGAGATAGATATATCAGCCATGATCGGTTGAAAAAGTAATCGGAGCAACTATATTAAAATTATCACGATGATTTGGATATTATGGATGTTGATCTTCGTCAAAAAACCAGTTATTTTTTCTGAAGTGATAGACTACCATGATGATCGCAGTGATGTTTATCGGCAGCGCTAACCATAACCACCAGTAACTTTCCGGAGTGGCGGTGATCTCTTCAGAAGCTTCGATCATGCTTCCATCTTCATCCACGGCTTCTACACGATAGGTGTACTCGACGCCGTTCTCAACATCTTTGTCCTCATACGAAGTCTCTTCGACCTGTGCTATCTTTTCTCCGTCTCTGATTATATCGTAATGGCCTATCGAAACTTTTCGGCTGTTGTTCTCGGAAAAACTCCAGCTAAGTTTGATCTCGCTGTCTCTGGGAGCGGCGGTAAAACGTTCGAAGGTCCAGTTGTTCGTTTCTTCGGTCTCGTTTTCTCCGTTGAGGTGGAGATCGACTTCATGGACGTTCAGGGAGGTCCCTTCACTCGAATAAACTCCGTTGACTGCTATGGAAAAAAGAAGACAGATAGAGACTGATATCACGATGAAAGATTTCACTTCACTTTGAAAGTTTTTTTCACTCATCTTATCGTGTTTACTCTATTTCTGATATAAATTTGTTCCTGACTTTCCTAAAATCTTTCCTTTATCTCTTCCGGTGCGTCAGCAAGTTGAACTAGTGAATCTATCTCCATGAAGTGCAGGCTTCCGAATACAACCATACAGTGAAGTCCGGGGCCGAAATCGTGTTTCAGCAATTCTTTTGGGCCGCCGGCTTTTATATCGGGATCGGATGAGCCCACTCTAGCTAGGCCCGCTAAAAGTGTGTCTTCCGTTATGACGTCTGCCTTCGATCTTTTCTCCAAAGCCATCAAAGCTTCAACGCCCTCGTTAACGTCCATGTACTCCCCATCTTCGGAGTTTATATCCAGTAATACTAATGTGTGAAGACCTCTTTCCTTGTTCTCACTTATGTTCTTGTAAGGGCTCACGGGATAATCTCTATCTTCTTTTGGATACGGCAGTGTTACTGTCCTGCCGAACTTGTAGTGCTGCACGCCCAAGAGAGAAGGTACCGCTGAAAATATGGAAGAAGAATGGATCATACTGGTGGTCACGCCTTCTTTTTCCGCTCTAAGCCTAAGATCGACGTGAGTCGTGGCTGCCATGGGATCACCGGCCGTCAAGAAGGCCACTTTTTTGTCCAAGGCGTCTTTAAGAGGTAAAGCTTCATTCTCCACCTCCTCTCTACTCAATCTTTTTACACCGCAGCCTATCTGTTTTTCCACGTCCTCAAGAGTGGAGCCTGCCAAATCGCTGGTATAAAATTCAGAATAAACCTTATCGGCGTTTCTAGCCGCTTCGAGACCTTTGACGCTTATATCCTTCTCGTCGTACAGCCCTAGACCGATGAATATTAATTCTCCCATGTATATCACTTCTCAAGATGCTTTGCCTTAAAGTACCTAAGAAGGAAGGAGAGAAGGTAAGAAATAAGCTTTTGGAAGAAGACCTGCTCTTCCGAAAGGGTAAGATCGATAGCTCAGAAGATGAGCGATTTTTGTTCCTGCCTTTGAAAGTGACTTTGAAAGAAGAGTTGGAAGGTATCGACTACGAGATCGTAGAAAGGAAGGTAGAGGAAAGAGAGAAGGTAGATAGAGATTATACAGAGATAGTTCAAGTGCCCAAAGACTTGAGAGGGTATCTTCCCTCGAGTTACGACGTGATCGGCGATATAGCGATCATAAAACTGCCCGAAGAAGTTGAAAAGTACAAGAAGCAGATAGGCGAGGCGATCTTGAATACGCATCCCAACTTAGCTACCGTACTTGAAGACGAAGGTGTCTACGGGGAACTGCGTATCAGAGACGTGGATCACGTGGCGGGAGAAAAAAAGACGATCACCGTACACCGAGAATATGGGGCGGAATTAGAAGTGGACGTCGGCGAAGTATACTTTTCTCCTCGTCTAGCAACCGAAAGGTGGCGAGTGGTGAAAAATGTAGAGGAGAACGAAGTGGTATTCGACATGTTCGCCGGTGTCGGACCTTATACCGTGTTGATAGGTAGAAACGTCGACGTGGAACATATACACAGCGTTGATATCAATCCTAAAGCTGTCGAGTATCTGAGGAAGAACGTCGAAAGGAACAATATAGAAGATATCGTGACCATTTACGAAGACGACGCCAAAAAGATAGCGCCCAAGATAAAGTGCGACAGGATAATAATGAACCTGCCGCACACATCTCAAAAATTTATACATCCCGCAGTTTCAGCACTGGAAGAAGAGGGCGTGATACACTATTACGAGATAGTTGAAGAGAGCGAAAGGGAAGATAGACTGGGTGAATTATTGAACGATATAAAGGACGAAGGTTTTGAAGTTAAAGTCAGGGAAAAAAGGGAGGTCCGGACGTATTCTGCCACACAGATACAGATGGCCTATGATATCGAATTGAAGAGGAAGGTATATTGATCTTTTAATCCTCGTACAGCATGAGTATGGTCTTACCTCTCACCTCGATCAGTTCGCCTATAGACCTTTTTTCTAATTTTTCGGCGGTTTTCTCCACGTCTTGAAGCGGGTCGTTTCTGTTCACCTGTATCTTGACCAATTCTCTTTTTTCAAGTTGTTTGTCCAGTTCGTCCAAAAACGATCCCGTCACGCCGTCCTTTCCTATATGTAGCGTCGCCTTCAAGTCTTGGCCCGTCTTTTTCGCTTTTTCTTTATCCATGACAGATCACTCTT
>PWHU01000097.1 GCA_003555395.1 Thermoplasmata archaeon | reverse complement strand
GCCGTTGTTGATAATAAAATAGGGGAAAACTGCCATAGTTCATATATCAAAGACGGGTGACAGAAAAAGATAATTCGATCACTGGTGTTAAGGGTAACTGCCGTGTTTGATAAATGGTTGTGGGAAGGTTGGGCAGGAGGAAGGTGAAAAGGTGAAACCCTCAAAGGTCTGATTCAAACATTTTTCAAGCATTCAGGACAGACAGATATGGTTTTGATTTCAATCCCTCAAAGGTCTGATTCAAACAATAATGAGGAGTAGATACCTCCATGAGATCGGAGCATTTCAATCCCTCAAAGGTCTGATTCAAACAATAATGAGGAGTAGATACCTCCATGAGATCGGAGCATTTCAATCCCTCAAAGGTCTGATTCAAACACTTTCACTCAGTAGATACAGTTACAGACTATTATGAATTTCAATCCCTCAAAGGTCTGATTCAAACGCCTGGCTGTTGTTCACGTGGGTCATGGACTGGGATTTATTTCAATCCCTCAAAGGTCTGATTCAAACTCTTTCAGGATCATTTCTTTATCGACAGAAGAAATGCATTTCAATCCCTCAAAGGTCTGATTCAAACCTGAACTCCTAAAACAGAAGTCGAAATAAGAAAAAGAAATTTCAATCCCTCAAAGGTCTGATTCAAACCTCCTTCTTTAGAAAACTTTGATGATCTTCCTCCGGTGGATTTCAATCCCTCAAAGGTCTGATTCAAACCGCATGCTTGAACCTCATATCTTCGTTGTGAGAGGCGTATTTCAATCCCTCAAAGGTCTGATTCAAACTATATCTAGGAAAAAACCTCATCAATCGAGGTTACCTATTTCAATCCCTCAAAGGTCTGATTTGAAAAAAGATTTAAGGATTTTGATTATGATTGACAGTTGGTTTTGAGGTTCAAAACCGAGACCCAATCAGAACACCTTCTGATGGTCCTCGGAATTTAATAAATTCCGAAAGGAGATCAAAAGATGAAATCCTGTTGATTTCGCTATAACCTGTAATGGTTATTCACTACAGGTTATAATAATCGTAGACGAACCGACTGTATTTGATAAATTAGGGATGGCTTATTTATTGCATTTGGTTAATAATTTATAAGCTCAGTATTCTATACCCAAAAAATTCAAAATCTTGTTTTCTTTTATTCTTTCTTCTTTTTCATCTTTCCATAATTCACCTAGCTTAGAAATTTCTTCTAAAGGAGGAAAAGATAGTTTTTTCATTTCCGAGATATTTACTTGGGTACTTCCATTAATCGACTGAAAATAATCACTATATATCTTAGAATTTAACAATAGTGTTAGTCCTTTAGCCACATTATCACTTAATGATTCATCATTTTTGTAAATATAATTAATATGATTCTCTAATGCGATATATTGTGTTTCAAAATGGTTTTCACTTAAAAATGAAGCATACAACCTTCTATTACTTTCTTTACTTGAAAATCTTTTTACCAGAACATAATTTTTGTTTTTAAGTAATTTACCTTTTGTACTTTCATTTATTTTAACCCCCATTGATTTTCCATTTTCTATAGGCCAATGTATTTTCCCCCCTTTTAAATTATCCATCCATAGCAACGGAGCTAATGAATTTTTGCTTTGGATTTCTGAAAGACAGTCTATGAGGTTATCTTTCATTCTAAAAGGTACTATTGGACCTGTAGAAATTTTTAAGCCTAAATCTTCAAGCTTATTTTCTAAATTATCAAGTTTGAGTAACATTTCATTTTCTTTTTGTGAGGCAGGGATTCTGATTATTATATTGCCATTATATTTTCTTACTACATTTTCATAGGTTATATCGTAAGAAATAATATTTGTCTTGGATTTAAATTCTCCAAAGCTTCTACTTATTTTAACTGATTTTGGTTCAATTTTTTCTTTTTTTCCTGTAAAAATCATCATCTCTTGAAGAATATTATCCCTTTTGAAAATTTTTCTAGATTCGAAGATATGCAATTTTGTTGGTTTAATTTTTTCCAAAAACCATTTTCTAAACTTTTTAGAATACTCTCCCGAACAATAACTCCTTGGTGATAAGATGCAAATTTGACCACCTTTTTTTAATAATTTGGCTCCCATAGCCATAAAAAGAATATAAATATTTGGTTGGCCCCAAACTATTTCTTTCATTGCCTTTGCTTGTTTAGAATCTTGTCTTAATTTATAATAAGGCGGATTTGTTATAATATAATCATAAAGATTTTTATCCCTTCCAATATTATTAAAAAAATTAGAATTATCACATATGAAATCTTTTTCAATAATATTAAAAGTCATGTCGAAATTTCTTTTGTTGATTTTATTCTTACATAACTCTATAGTTTTTTTCAAATAAGGTAAAATGTCAGAATCATTCTCATAACAATCAAAGATTATTTTTTCGATAGAACTATCCTCCTCTATTAATTCACAAAAAACCCCTTCAAAAATTCCAATTCCAGCACCCGGATCTAAAATTCTCATTGTATTTTCTTTAAATAAATTATCAAATTGTTTGAACATTAATCTTCCAATTCTTGATGGTGTGAAAAATTGACCTAAATCTTTTCTATCTTTAAAGCTTGAAGAATTAACGTATTCAGTAGTTAAATCATCTATTTTTGAGATTATGTCCTTTTGATTAAATTTTTGGTCTGACCTCATTCGATTTCACCAGTAATTTGGTAACCTAATAATGTATTTTTCTCTCTATTTAAATACCTGTTCCAATTTTCGATATGCTTTTTTATAAACAGTTCTTGACTTTTTCTAATTAAAGAACGCCATTCGGTTTTTTTCCTTAGATCTCGTGATTTTTTTGGAAAAAAATTTACTAAAACTAATTCTGAGAGTAAAATTATATCCAGAGGAGGATAAGGAAATCTTGGGATATTTATATCTTCTGGGAACCAAAAAAACTCATTTTTTGCTGGATTTCCCCCTAAATGGAGATGATGCATAGGTTCTTCTTTTGTTGTGTTTTCATCTTTTTTATCTATGTGAAACCTTACCATGGTTCTTTTCCATCCCTTCGTTTCCAAACTTTCTTTTATGCTTTTGCTATCAAAATCGTCTCTATAACAAATGTCCTCATCTGCTGACCAAATCCTCAATATAATGTTGTGTTCCTTTATTTTGTTACTTTCCCCAGATATATCACAGCATATATCTGCTTGAAGGCTTACATCATTTACTTTTGTTTCTTTAAAGGTTATTGCTTCGTCTCTAGTTATCTTAATATTCCATTTATCATCCCCTCTTTTTATAGAACCTTCTATAACATCTATTTTATCTAAAAATTTTTGTTTTGAAGAATATTTTAAATAGTTTTTTAAATGATCATTTACCAATATTTTTAATTTTCTCGGATAATCCTCAATCTCCAATTATATCAGCTCCTCTTTTGAGGATTCTTTAATTCTTCTTAACAAGTCTTTAACCTCTGATGGGATATTGTTGTTTTTATAATCATTCGTTGTTTTAATAGCTTCAAATGATATTCTTGCTTCTTCCATTATATTCGGTCTATTATCTGGTTGATAGGGTAATGTATATTCATATTTTACAGGTTCTTCTAACACATAACATATTGTATCGGCTGGAGATTTTTCACTAAATACACAATTTGAGTTTTCTAACTCAAACCCTTTTTCCCTATACCAAGCTTTTGGAAATCCAACCTTTAATGACTGATTTCTTTCTTTATCATTCATAATTGATAGCGCTCTATCTATCAACTTTGACTTCCACCACCGCTTTTTAGAATACGAAAATGGCCCATTATATTTGGCCTTATCGAAAAATTTTTGGACCTCTTCCTTATGGAACTCTTCTTTTTTTATTCCTAAAAAAGTAGCCGCAAAAACTGAATTGTATACAATTCCAGGATATTTTAGAAAAACATTTCTAAACCAATTTGCTGCTTCTGATACTTTCCAATACTTTCTAGGGTCTATTTTGAAATTTGTTTGTTTCATGTTTTTCTTCTCTTCTTCTGATATATCTAAATATGTAAAGATGGAATTCCAAGTTTTAGGTTCTATTTTCCTTAGTTCATTATAACCCTTCACTATATTTATGAGAGATTCTACGTCTTCTGATTTTTCTCTAAAAAATTTCCCTTTGTAGTAAACGTTATCTATGCTTGACAAAACTTCATCAAAATCCGAGATCTCCTTGAAAACGGATTTCCTTGTAAATAAAACAATAGGTATGTCAGTATATTTTTCTCTTAAAACGGTAGATAAAGATGCACCAGATAGTTCTGTTATTTCATCTTTAAAAGGTTTATCCAATCTTAGATCTACTAAAAAGAGATCAATATTATCCTTTGACAAACCCTCTAGATGTTCTAAGAAATCTTGTGCTTGATACGTTTTTAAGTCAAAAATATTTTTTGTTTTTTCGTTGGATACAAATTTTCTTTTATATCTATCCAAATCTTCTTTTTTATCATCTATATATATAGTATTTATATTCATGTTTATTCACCTTTTGGAAGAACTATTTCAATACAAGTACTCCATTCGTCAGAAGTCTCAATAAATCTAGCTTCACCTTCGTATTTTCTAACAATATCCCTTACTAATTTTAACCCCAAACCGGTTCCTGTTCCAAATCTAATATCTGGTTCACTATTACTTTCAAATGGTTCAAAAACTTCATCCCATTTTTCTTTTTCTAATCCTTCCCCAGTATCTTTACATCTGAGATATACCTGATTATTTTTTTCAAAGGCCGATATTTTTATTTTTCGTCGAGGACACCCTTTCACTGCCTTAAAAGCATTTGAAAGTAAATTGTGTAAGATTGAGGTTAATTCTGACCTATACATTTGTGGTACCCTCAAATCAGAGGGTACATCGACCTCAAATTTAATTTCGAACTCATCTAGATACCATTCAAAGGGACGAATCACTTTATCAATTAAAGGTTTTAAAGCCCAATCCTTTCTTTCTTCCCTACTTTCTTTCCCAATAGTTAATCCAAGAAAATTGCCAAGTTCATTAATCATCCCTATTTTATCGCTTAATTTTAAAATATCCTCAAGTTCCTCTTTAATAGGGCCTTCATCTAAATTTTCTTTAACTTTATTTAGTGTTTCAACCATATCTTCAAAGTCCTCTAATAAAGAGCTAATTTCGTGTTCAAATATAAAAATCAAGGTACCTGTTGATGCTAAAACTCTTAACATTGATAATTCTTTTTCATATTTTTCTTTTTTATCCTTAAATTTCTTTTTATCCAATTTTCTTAGTTTTTCTTCAGTTTCTTGGATTGCTTTATACTCCCAATCCTTTATATTTTCTATTTTTTGTTCAGTGTTCTCTATTTTTCTTTTAAGTTTGCTTTCCTCTTTAATCGCCTTTTCTTCTCTTTTTAAAAATTCTTTCTCTTTATCTCGAAGTTGTTCTACTTTGTCCCATTTTTCTGAATCATAAGATCGGATTGCTTTATCCTCAAATTGTCTCTTTTCTTTTTCAATTTCTCTCCTTCTTTCTTCTAATCTTTTTCTTTTTTCTTCAGCCTTTTTTGCTTCTTTTTTTAATTTTTCTTTCTTTCTTTTAGCTTTTTTATAAGCCTTTTCTGCTTCTTCTTTTTCTTCTTTAGCTTTTTTTACTTCTTTTTTTTCCTTTTTGATTTTTTCTTCTTTCTCTTTTTTTTCTTTTTTTTCATCTAAATTTTTTTTCTTATAGACTTCATTTGAATAACAGACAGTAGCAAATTCGACTCCTAATCTCACAAATCTTTTTAATTCCAAAAAAGATTTATCTTCTACTAGTTTTTCCCTATTTACTGTTATCTCTAAATCCGGATTATCTTCACTAGAGAAAACAACGTATCCAAATAAATTCCTATTCATAAACAACCGTAATCCAGGTCTCTTATCACCCTCGATTAAATAATCTAGCTGATCACTAAGACCACTTTTTGACCTTGATCTATCGTAATCTAAATCTAGCCAATCATCTCCTCTATCCCCATAGCCAAAAACTCTAAAATTATCAGAATAAACTTTAATTCCCCCTCTTTTTCTTCCTAATTTTGCTGCTCTAGTTTTAGCCCATTCTGAGTTCTTAAAAAATCCACTCTTATATTGAAAAATGTATATTTCAAGTTCTGCATTTTTCAATTTGTTAAAATCTTGGTTTTTTTCAAATGTCTTAGTGAATTCATTTATTACTTTATTTTTGACTTCAAGTTTATATTCAGTCTCTCCATTTTCATCAACTTCACCTGTCAATTTTGCCCAGGCATTTTTAAAAAAAGTTTCGGAGAGAGTTTCCTCTTTAGATGGAAATTCTGGACAGTTGAAATTTATTTTAAATCCAGGATCTTTATCTGTTTTTTTGATTTGATCTATATTTTCGGTATATATAGCAGGAGAAATGAGTTCTGAAAGTTCAATTCTTAATTTTCTAACATCATGCCCGTCCCATTCTCCTTTTGTATCTTTAAGAATCAACTTAGTACCTGTCGTTTTTTCTTCATCAACAATCTGTCTTTCATAATCAATATCAATATCATTAATATCTCTTCCAGGTTCAAAGGATTCCCAATCAAAATTTGCATGTATTTTTTCCTTATCCCCCTCATTGTGAGACTTGTTAATTTATTCGGGATTTACTTTTCATTCCCGAATAATAGGTTTTTGAGAAGACCAACCTAAGATAGATAGCCAAAATTAGGTTAGTTTGGATGAAATTTAATCTAGATTC
>PWHU01000174.1 GCA_003555395.1 Thermoplasmata archaeon | reverse complement strand
GCCTATAACGGCGGTCCCACTTACAGAGAAGAGGTAGAGAAGAAATTTTCAGTTCCGTTGGATGAATGGAGGGAACGAAGATGAGCGTAGAAGTCGATATGGATAAGTGCATGCACTGCGGGGCCTGCGTCGGGACGTGCCCAGAGAACGTACTTTTCCTCAACGACCTTCTGCTGGAAGTCAACAAGGGCTGCATCGATTGTGAGCTCTGCGTAAAAGTCTGTCCCGTCGGTGCCTTAAAACTGAGAGGTGATTGAGTTGAAACCAAAGACAGGAGGTAAGATCGATTGTGACGTTTTGGTCATCGGTGCCGGACCTATAGGTTGTACCGCGGCGCGTTTTGCAGCGAAGAACGGTGCTGAAAATGTCCTTGTCATAGAAAAAAGGCAGGAGATCGGTTCACCGGTCAGATGTGCTGAAGGAGTCTCTCTTTCTTGGTTGGAAGAACTGGAGATAGACGACTTAGGCGATGCGATAAAGTGGAAAGTCAAAGGAGCTAAACTTTACTCTCCTAGTGGTCATAAGATGACCATAGGTAAGGAGTTAGCAGGGGATGAAGTCGGTGCCGTCTTAGAGAGAGACGTATTCGATAAAGAGATGGCCGTTCTAGCTGCAAAAGAAGGCGTCGATTTCATGCTGAAGACCACAGCTAAAGATGTCATAAAGGAGAACGGTGAAGTCGTGGGAGTGAAGGCAGAAAATATGGGTGAAAAATTCGAGATAAGAGCCCAACTGGTCATAGGGGCCGACGGCTTCGAATCTCAAGTAGGCAGATGGGGCGGTGTTTACGACACCCTCAAACCATCCGATATAATGACTTGTTTCCAGTACAGGCTTTCCAATATCGATTTCGATCCTGAACATACTCATTTCTATCTGGGCAGCGTAGCTCCCGGCGGCTACCTATGGATCTTCCCGAAAGGGGAAGATAAAGCCAACGTCGGATTAGGGCTCCAGCTCTCCAGGTTAGACGGTAACAAGACGCCCAAAGATTACCTCGACGAATTCATCGAAGATCATGAAGAGTTTGATAAAGGCCAGGCCGTCGACATGGTGGCCGGAGGAGTTTGCGTAGATCATCCTCCCGATTCGGTCATCACCGACGGTTTGATGCTGGTAGGAGACGCTTCCCGCGTGGTCGACCCCATAACCGGCGGAGGTATCGCCAATGGCATGAAGCAGGCGAAGATAGCCGGCGAGGTCGCCGCTGAAGCAGTAGAAGAAGGAAAGACCGACGAAGAGTTCCTTTCGAGATATGAAAAAAGGTGGCGAAAGAGGCTTGAAGACAAACTCTGGCGGAATTATCTGGCGAAGGAAAAAGCCATGGAACTCGACGACGAACAGTTCGACATGATAGTGGATGCTCTCTCCGATCAAGACTTGGATGAGTTGAGTACCGAGGCCCTTCTCAAGGCCGTGGCCGATAAGCATCCTGAACTCGTCGAATCATTCAAAGATATGCTGTGAGTTCTAGTGAGAGGGTTTGATCATCCTCGCATATATAGGGGAGAAGAAAACAGATGTTGAACGATATCGAGAAGATAGTGAAACAGGAGATCGGTTCAGAGGGTAAAACCATTTTAGATGATGTTTTCAGAGAGCATGGTATAGACGTAGAGGATCTCGATGATATCTCCAGGTTGGAAGACATACTGTATGAAGAGTTGAGAGAACGGTTCGGGATAGAAAAGGCGGAGACCGTAGCGGACCGTATGAAGAAAAAACGCCTGTCTGAAGAACTCCGACAGATACGGCGGGATAAAAAAAGCGAAGTTCGGGCTAGAAGAAGATTCGAGATCTTAAAAGAGCTGGGCGAACTCAGCTTGAACCTGAACGAGTTGAAAGAAGCTGAAGATCACTTCGATGATTTGTATGCTTTAAGCGAAAGTTCGGGCAGAGACGAGATGTTGGCAGTAGCTTTAGAATCTTTAGCTGAACTCTACATCATGGAGAACGATACTAGTAAATTGGAGGAAAGGGCGAAAGAGATGATACGATTATCGAAAAAAATCGGCGATGAAACGGTCCGAGCGAAGGGTATCAGGTTCGCTGGCTTAGCCGCCTGGAGGAAGAGCAACTTGGAGGAAGGTTTGAATTATCTGAAGAGTTCTCTCGACATGTTCTATGAAGAAGAACAGATGGAAGAAGTCGCTAAAGTGCTCCGGGATATAGGGGACTTACACGTCATGAACGGTGACCTTGAACAGGGGATCAAGTGTTATCGTGAGGCTGCCGAAGAGTTTGGAAAAGTTGGGATGTACTACGAAAGGGTCAACCTTCTCATGGAGATCGGTATGATACTTTCAGATACAGACGAGGTTGAAGAGGCGGTAAAGATATTTGAGAGAGCTCAGTCCGAAAGCGAAGAACACTCTTTCTACGATTACAGAGGATGGTGTTTATTCAATCTGGGCGAGTTATACATGGAAGAAGGCCGTTGGGAAGCTGCGGATAACAGCCTAAAAGAGGCCATATCTATCTTCGAAGGGCAGAAAGATGCTGACGGCGAAGCGGGAGCGAAGATGGCTTACGGCCTATCTCTGATCGAAAGGGGAAAACTTCAGGAAGGGGAAAAGATGTTGAAAAGAGCTTTGAAGATCTTCCGAGGTGCGGATTCTCCCGAACCTCAGGTGAAAACGCTCTTCCATCTGTCTAAAGTCCAAAAACAGATAGGGGAGATCGAAAGCGCTAGGGAGGGGCTAGAAGAAGCCTTGAAGCTCTCCGATAGTCTAGACATGGAGGATATGAAGGAGGATATCCAAGAAGAATTGGATGGACTTTTTGAGTGAATACTTCAATAAAGTTAAAATACTAAAAGAAAAATCACCTTGTGGTAATGGTAGAATGGTAAAGCCAACAGGATTCCTAAATGAACATTTGGACAGAAAAGTAGAACTGCTCTTGAAAGACGGCAGTGTACTGAAAGGAAAATTGATAGGTTACGACGATCATATGAATTTGGTTTTGGAGGATACGGAGGAAGAAAAAGAAGATAAACATAGAAGGCTCGGGACCATCATCTTGAGAGGTAACAATGTGGTCACTCTCAACCCTGAATGAGCCCCGATTTTAACCGGCCGTATCTACTTTTGTCAATCGTCTTCTTCGTCTTCTTTGATCTCTTCCACTTCTTCGTCTGAAGGCTGCTCGTCGCTCAGTTCTAGATACTCCGGTTCGACTTCTTCAGTAAGATATACGCCTTTACCGGCTTCCATTATCTTTTTTCCGTCTTCTATCATGGCTTCAGCGTCTACCGTGAGTATAACCGGTTGGTCGGACCTGTAAGCTCCGGCTTCTACCGCCGAGTCGTAATTACCGCTTAGATGCACGTAGGTCCTGTCAGACGGTCTTATACCTCCTTCTAGTAAAAGTTCGCTCTCCTTCTCGGTTGTCGGAGCGTACAACTTGTCGGGTATATCGTCTGTGGGGAGATCTAGGTCTACCTCTACCGAGTGGCCGTAAGTTGCTCGTATGTAACCGTCTTCGTACTGATACCTGTTCTTCTCGTCCGTAGCCACCAGAGCTTTTACATGGTACTTTCTCAGCCAGTGGAACCTCTTCTGCCTGTTTCTGAGGACTTTCACGAAGTGCTCCATATCTATCCAGCCTCTGTCGTCCATCTCTATGCTGTACTTATCATGAAAATGACGCAGCACCCCTGCCGTTGTCTTACCGAGGTTGACACTCTCTTCATCGCTCATGATGAACTTGCCTCTCTCTCCGCACTCAGGGCATTCTTCCGCCCGATAATACCCATGCTCCTCGCATTCCCGTATCATGATTCTCACACCACTAACAAAGAGGTTATGATAATAAATCTTTTGTCGAACCTTTGCGTGAAAAAGACTCCAAAGTTTCTTATATTTTTCATCATATTGAGGGCTCAAGATAACATGTCGTCGAAAAACTCACGTTTATCGGGATTTCATAAGAAAAGCCTCGATGAAAGGATCGAATTGTTGAAGGATAACACGGGACTTCAAGATAAGGAAGTTGAAAGACTAGCGGGAAAAGGACTCTCGGATGAAGAAGCCGAGATGATGATAGAGAACGTGATCGGAACTTACGAGCTTCCCGTGGGGATAGCTACTAACTTCAAGATCAACGGCAGAGACCGTTTGATACCGATGGTCATAGAGGAGTCTTCCGTCGTGGCGGCGGCATCTTACGGAGCGAAGCTGGCGAGAAAGAACGGAGGATTTCAAGCCACCGCTACGGAACCCGTGATGATAAGCCAGATTCAGGTGACCGGTTTGAGCGACCCTTACTCTGCAAAATTGAAGGTGATGGAAAAGAAAGAAGAATTGATGGAACTGGCCGATGAGCAGGATCCCGTTCTGGTGGAACACGGCGGTGGTGTTGAAGATATAAGGTGCAGGGTTCTTCAAAGTCGATTCGGGCCCTACCTGGTGGTTCACCTTCTGGTGGACTGTAGGGACGCCATGGGAGCCAACGCGGTGAACACCATGGCGGAGGCGATAGCGCCCGAGATAGAAGATCTGACCGATGGAAAAGTTTATCTGAGGATCCTCTCGAACCTTGCCGAAGATCGCCTCGCTAGAGCGAGAGCCGTCTGGAGTAAAAAGGACTTGGGCGAAGATGTGATAGAAGGTATCCTCAATGCCTACGAGTTCGCAAGGGTAGATCCTTACAGGTGCGCGACTCACAACAAAGGCGTGATGAACGGGGTTATCGCCGTGGTGAGCGCAACAGGAAACGATACCAGAGCGGTGGAAGCCGGGGCGCATTCTTACGCGGCTTCAGGGGGTTATTCACCTCTCACCACATGGGAGAAGACGGAAAACGGCGACCTCGCAGGTACCATCGAGATACCCGTGCCAGTAGGTACTGTTGGAGGAGCGACCACATCACATCCCGGTGCTCAGGCGAATCTGAAGATAATGGAAGTCGAAAGCGCCCAGGAACTCGGAGAAGTGATGGCTTCCGTGGGTTTAGCTCAGAACTTCGCCGCACTTAGAGCTTTATCTTCCGAAGGGATACAGAGAGGGCACATGAAGCTGCACGCAAAAAACGTGGCGGTACAGGCGGGTGCCGAAGATGACGAGGTCGAAAAAGTTGCCAGCAGGATGGTCGAAGAAGAGAACGTAAGGGTTGACAGGGCGAAGGAGATACTAAAAGAACTGGATTGATAGTATAAAAGGTTGAGGAGACGTCCGCTTTCGGCGGACGTTATTGGTAACGAACTTTAGCACTACTGGGCCTTTTTTGCCGCCTGTTTGGCCTTCTTTTTATACTGATTTTCCTTCTTTTTGGCGTCCTTTATCTTTTTCTTGTACTTTTTGATCTTCTCTTTATACTTTTGTACTTTCTGCTCGTATTTACCTATCTTCTTCTCCTGTTTAGCCACTTTCTTATCGTATTTGGCCTTCTTCTTCAAGTATTTTGCTTTGCTTTTTCTATCCTTCCCTTTGCCTTTACCTGCGCTTTTAGCCATCTTTTATCACATAATAGTTAAGGACGAAACGATATAAAGTTTTTATTGAAAGACATGAAAAAGGATCTTTCACCTCTGGGTAGTAGATGTTAGAAAAATGGAAAAGGAAATGGTTTGGTTTTTTACCTAAAATTCCCTAGAGATGGTACCGCTGTAACCGTCGATCCTCAAGATCATCTCGAAGTCGCTGAATTCTATGAAATTCACGTGATCGTCGTTCCTGAACAAACGGAGTCTCGAACCGCTGCTTATTTCGTCTTCACCCGACAGTAGAAACCATGAAGCGGTGTAATCTCCGTCCTGGGCCGTCCCGTCTTCCCAGTCTTCGAACCTGAGATCTATCACTTCGTTACTTCCTTTATACTCGGCCATGACTAAAAGAGTCACGTCGTCGAGCTGTGCTCTCGAAGGCGTGGTCAAAGAGAGCGATATCGTTCTTCCGTCGTGCCTGTTCAGACTTCCCAACAGCGGTGTTTGGCCTTCATCCGCCGCCATATTATCTACCATCGCGTAAAGTGTCGCGGCTAGAACGACCGTGATGGCCACCATCAAGATGGTCGCTATAACTGGAGATACTCCTTCAATTGACCTATTGATCTTATCCATATTCATCAACCTCCTATAGTATATGGTTTTCGATCTATATAAAGATATCTATAATATATTCTGAAGCGATGTATAATAGAAAAAGGGGAAAGGGTGTTTGGGGTGCCGTCCAGTCACTTATCTTACATCTCATGATTTAACAGGCTGTCGTAGCCGTCGACCCTCAGGATCACTTCGTCTATGTTGTCTTCCGACTCTATGTTTTCGAAGTTGCCTATGTCGAACCGACTGCCAGCAGCTGCTTCACCGTTGTGGAGCAGAGACCATACAACGTAGTCATCACCGTTTGTAGTTTCGTCTCCCCGCCTGCTTTCCTCGAATTCTTCGTCGTCTTCGTTCACGCCGAGAACCGTTATCTCAACGCTTCCTAGTGCGGCGCTGCTCGGCTGCTCCAGAGAGACGATCTCGAACTGAGTCCCGTCTCTTTGTGTTATGTTGCCGGCTATCGGAGATGCGGGGTCATCTCCGTAGTCGCCGACCATCATGTAGAGGGTGGCTGCCAGTACTACCGTGATAGCGACCATGAGTATGGTCGCTATGACTGGAGACACACCATCTTCTTTTCTATTCAAACTATCCATAGGGTTGTGTCCTCCTGCAGGTGAGACCTGCAGTAGAGAAGAGAGGCTCTATTTTATATATTATTTATGGAAAAATACTAATCTGTGTGGAGAACATTTTCACGTAAAAAAAAGTATAAGAAAAAGAAAGGG
>PWHU01000043.1 GCA_003555395.1 Thermoplasmata archaeon | reverse complement strand
TCGACTTTCTTCTCATCGGCATAGACCACGTCTTTCCCCATCTTCTTTTCCGAGAGAGGACAGTACCAGCAGTCTACGTTACACTTTCCGGTGACGAAAAGGACTAATTTGCTTCCTTTAGCGCAGTGGCGGCACCCTTCGGGTAAAGTTTTTTTGTAGGCAGAGTCCTTTTCCATCTTTTTTACGTCCATCAGAGATCACTGTGTTTGCCTAGGTCTGATGCGCTTTATTACTTTTTCCTATCGTTTTTTGATCCATCAGAAACTCATAAGCGCGTTTAAAAACAATGAACTATGACCTTGTATTGACAGAACGAAATTGACTTATCCTATAAAGTTCATCCACCGGCTGTAAAAGTAAATAAGGATAGGATATCATGAAAAAATTCAAGACCGCTTTGGTTCAGATGGATATCGAGTGTGGAAAGGTAGATACAAATCTAAAAAATGCGTCCGAGCTGATCGAGACCGCTGTTGAAGAGGGGTCAGAACTCATATGTCTTCCAGAGTATTTTCCCATGGGTCCCGCAGGTGATGAATTGGGGGAGTTAGCTGAACAGATACCCGGTAGAATTACGGAGATCATGGGCGAAATAGCCGAAGAGCACGGTGTTTACATCGTCTTCTCTATGGCGGAAAGAAGTGATGGATCCATATACAATACCGCTGTATTGATCGGTCCTGAAGGAAAGATCATCGGCAAACACCGAAAGATGCATCGCTTTCTCGATGAAAAAGACGTGATAACGCCCGGCGATGGGTATACGGTGGTAGATACAGAATTGGGCAAACTCGGCTTGATGGTGTGTTACGATGCCGTATTTCCGGAAGTCGCTAGAAACCTAGCACTTCTCGATGCGGAAGTCATCTTGATGCCATCCAACTGGCCGGATCCCTTCAAACCACAGTGGGATCTAGCAACTTCCGCAAGAGCATTCGATAATCAGTTGTGGGTTATCGCTGCCAACATGGTCGGCGCTACTGAAAACCATACATACTTTGGAGGCAGTCGTATAGTGGATCCGACGGGAAAAGCTGTCGTTGATGGCGACGACGAAGAAAAAGTGATCGTTGGCACTGTAGATCTGAGTGTCATAGAGGAATTCAAAGGTATCATAAATTTTTTAGAGGACAGAAAAGACGATTACACGGGTTGAAGAACACAAATTATTTTAGTCCTGAAAGACATCTTCACCCATGATCTACCTAGGCCCGGGAGGAACTCCCCACGGCGTCAAAGGCACGAAAAGCAGCATGGAATATCTGGCTGAAGAAGGGCTCAACGCCATGGAAGTACAGTTCGTCAGAGGCGCACGCATGAAAGAGTCTACAGCCAAGGATATAGGTGAAGAAGCCGGGAAACACGATATCCTGTTGAGTATACACGCCCCTTATTACATCAATCTCAACTCCGAGAAGGACGATATCATAGAGAAGAGTAAAGAAAGGATAATGAAGAGCTCCCGTTTGGCGGACAAGATGGGCGCTTGGATAATCACTGTACATGCCGGCTATTATTCTGGTATGTCGAGCGAAGAGGCCACTGAGATAATCGGTGACAACGTGGTGGAATGTGCAGAGAAGATAAAAGAGGAAGACCTAGACGTGAAGATAGGCCTAGAACAGATGGGAAAGGAGAAAAGTTGGGGAACTCTAGACGAGATCGCAAAGGTCACAAAGAGAACCGACGTGGCGGTACCTGTCTTAGACTTCGCTCACTATCACGCTAGGTACGGAGGAGCTTTGAAGAGCGAAGAAGATCTCAGAGATCTACTACAACGTTACGAGTCCATACATGACGGTCCTCTCCATTCTCACTTTTCTTCTATCGAGTACACGGATAAAGGAGAAAAGGAGCATCTCAACTTGGAAGAGTACGAACCGGATTTTAGAAAACTTGCTCCTTTGCTGAAAGAAAAGGATTACGATATCACGATAATATGCGAAACTCCGGAACTCGATAGAGACAGTCTGAAGATGAAGGAGATCTTGGGGTTGGATTACTAACCAACGAGCTTTTCAACCCTAGATATACCGTCTATCTTTTCAACTTTATACTCGACCTCCGCTATATTGGCGATCTCGTTTTCATGCGAGACGATGATGATCTGATCCGCGGGAACTTTCCCCATAACATCTTTCAACCGGGTGAGCTGCTCTCTGCTGAAGCCGGTTGTAGGTTCGTCTAGAACTAAAAGGTTGCTCTGCAGACCTAGTTCCTTCTTGATCATGGTATTGAAAGCCAGCCTGTAAGCCAAAGCCACAGAAGTTCTCTCACCACCGCTCAGATCGCTGACCGGAGTCTCGTTGTTCTGAACATTTATGATAGGAGCGAAGTTTTCATCCAACCTGCCGTTCACTTCGGGATCGTCCAGTATCTCGTCGAACCACTCTTTGAAGTAGCCTGCGAAGTCTCTTCTTATCTGAGCCAGTCTATGTTCTTCTATGGCCTTGACCGTCTCTTTGAATTCGGTTGTGACCCATGAGTTCAATCTCTGAAGCTCTTTTGCTTCTCTACGGCTCTTTTTCTTCTTTTCTAACTTTTCTTTTTTGTCTTCTATCTCGTTTTCCAACCTTTCTATATCGCTTTTAAGGTTCTTCTCTTTTTCCTCCAACTTGCTTATCTCCGCTATCAGTTCTTCGTGTTCTTTTCGGATCTTCTTTAGATCCTCTTCTGAAAACTTTTTTTCTAACTCGTCCAACTCTTCTTTTATCTCTGAAAGGTCGTCTTTTCTTTCTTCCAGTTTTTCTTTTTTCTCTTCTCTCTTCTTCAGATATTCGCTCTTTTTCTTCAACCTTTCTTTGACCCTGGTGAATTCGTCTCTGAACTTTTCGAGTTCTTTTTCACGTTTTTTCAATCCTTCGAGGTCCTCTTCTTTTATATCGATGCCCTCTAGTTTTTCTTCCAATCCTTCGCTCTTCTTTTTCAATTTCTCCTCTTTTTCTTTCAGTCCATCCTTTTCTTTCAATTCTTTTTTCAACCTCTTGGTCTCCCTTTTCTTGTAATTCAGATCCTTCTCTTTTTTCTCTAGAGACCCTATCTTCTCTTTTACTTTATCCAACTCTTCTTTAAGCCCCCTACGCTTGTTCTCCAATCTTTCTTTTTTTTCTTCTTTACCCTCGATACCTTCTTCCAACTCTTCTAAGATGTCTTCAACGTGTTCTTCGTCCAGCGGCTGCTGACATTTAGGACATTCTCCCTCACCTTCAAGATCGCTCATCTGTTCGAACTCCTGTTCGAGGTCTTTCAACTTGCTTTTCACGGATCTTATCTCGGCTCTGGTCTCGCTGATACTTTCTCTGATCTCCTTTCTCTCCTCCTCGAGGTCTTCGAGTCTCTCCACCTCTTCTTTTAACTCCTCTATCTCTACCTCAAGTTCTTCTCTCTTCTCCTCCTTTCTTTCCAGCTCTTCGAGCTCTTTTCTCGTGTTCTTGAGTTTGAGCTCAAGATTTTCCTTCTTGCTCTTCAATCTATTTTTTTCTTCTAACTTCTTTCTCGCCTCGTCAGCCTTCCCTTTCACTTCTTCGTATTCCTCCTTTTTCTTCTTGACCGTATCTAACTTTTCTTCGTCTTTCTCTATGTCTTCTAGTTCGTTCTCTATCTCTTCTAAGTCCTCCTCAAGGGCTTTTGTCCTATCCTTCAACCTTTTCTTTTTGTTTTCCGCCTTCTTTTTCTCTTCATCCAACTCTTCCATCTTTTCCTTTTCTTCGTCCACCTCTTTCTTTTCATCTATACGGTCTTTCAACTCTTCACCAACTTCTTTCTTTTCGTCTTTTTTGGCCTCGAATCCTTCTTTCTTTTCCTCCAGTACCTCTTCAAGTTCGTATATGTCTTCAGCCTTCGCTTCCAGTTTCCCTATCTCGTTCTTCAGGCCGCTCTTCACTATGCCCGTGTTTTCCGCCGCTCTCTCGTATTCCTGTATGTTGAACACTCTCCTTATGGACTCCAAGCGGTCGTCGTCGTTCATGGACAGTATGCTTTTCATCCTCTCTTGTGGCGTATATATACTCATGTGGAAGGTCTCCACATTTCCGCTCGAAGACTCTCTCAACCCCAGAAGATCGATTATCTTCTCTCTCATCTCAGTCCAAGACAGCTCGGTCTTTTTACCGTCGGTCTCGATGTAGCATTCTTTCGCCCAGTCGCTGCTCCTCTTCCTTATAGAGCGGTGCGCTAGTAGACTTTTACCTTCCACCTCGAACTCCAATTCAACGCTCGCCTGGTTAGTCCCGTGTCTCAGTATCTTGTCGTAAAAGTTCTGCTCGGTAGCCCCGAAAAGCACGAACTCAAGTGCGTATAGTATAGAGGACTTACCGGATCCGATATCTCCCTGGAAGAGTAACACTCCCTCGTCGAAATCTATCTCCTCTTTTATGTAACTCCTTATATTCTCTATATTCATACTGTCGAGCTTCATTTTCCCCCTCCGAAATCGACCAGGCTTATCTGCCCCTCCGGCTCTCGAGCCGAAGATCTTTCTTCTTCAGCTACTTTTTTCTCCTCGATCCCTTCTTCGTACTCGTCTCTCTTCCTTATCAGATGCCAGGCCTCCTCCCAGATACGCTCTTCATAATCGTTCTCGGTTTCTCCGTCCTCCTTTTCCGTCTTCAATATGTCCAACAGATCGGCTCCGAATCTGCGCGCCCATGTTTCATCTATATTCTCTTCAAAGAGCCGCTGCTCCATCTTCTCTTCTTCCTCTTCCTTCACCTTCACCCTTTCCAATTCTTTGCCTTCGAGTTCCCTCCTGTTAAGGTAAACGGTTTCGAAACCTTGATCCTTCAATCTTCTCTTGACTTCGTTGAAATCTATGTTAGAGGGCTCTCCTTGAGCCAGAGTTCCTTTCACCTTCAGCAGCAATATGTCTCCTTCGATCTCTCTCTCGTAAAGGGCTTCCAGTCTTTCTTCCAACTCCTCTACGTTCAGCCCTTCGGCGTCTATCCGTTTCAGCACTATCTTCGGTTCTTCAAAAGCTACGTATTCAATTTCCCAATCGTCAACTATGAAAAAACCTCTTTCGTCCCTTTCCAGGTCCGTGTAATTGGCCCCGAAAGTCGGCCCCGGGTAGTAGATACTCCTCTCGTCGTCCACTATCTTTTTGTGTATGTGGCCTCCTGCGTAGTAATCGAAACCTTCCGGCAGTGAAGAAACGGGTACGCTCCTTTCTTCGTGTATCTCCGCGGGCTTCAACTCCGCTATAGGGGTGTGAAAAACGAATATGCTCTCATCGTCTTCTTCCGGTAGAGAGAAGTCTATGCTTTCGAAGTAGCTCACATCGGCACGGTTCTTCCTACCGCTCAGTCCCGCGATGGAAACGCCAGAACGGTCTTCCTCTAGAGTGAGCCTGTTCTCTCCCTCCAAGTAATTCACCACCTTTTTGAAGACTTCTGCACTCTCCAGAACGTCTATAAGAGAGGCCCGTGCTATATTGAAGTCGTGGGAGCCGTAGACCGAGTAGATACGGATGCCTTCTCTGCGGGCCTTCATGAGGATCTGTACAGCTCTATTCACCACGTCCATGTCGGGATGCGGATTGTGAAACAGGTCTCCCGCGATAACGATGAAATCCACGTCTCTTTCGATGCTGATATCTATGGATCTTTCAAAAGCCTTCAGGTTGTACTCTCTCAGTTTAGGATCACGGCCGAAGGCGCCTAGATGACAATCCGCTATATGGGCGAACTTTACCATCGTTTTCCGGTATTCGAAGGGAGGTTTATAATTTTTCTTTGGGGAGGGGTGAGTGAAAGTAGGGTCTTATCATCAATCGACTTCGTCCTTATCATAATACTTTTCACAAAAATCGCAGAAGAAGTCACCCTCATCTGACTTGATCCTCCACAGGTGACCGCCGCACTTTGGACAGTGGTTCTGTACGCACCCGTCCTCGTAGCACTCCCGAAGTCCGGGCTTGACATCCATCTTCGGTATGGTCCTCACCTTTATAAAATATCTCGTTGGTCACTTATAAAAGTCTTGGTAGGATGAAAGAACTTTTCCGCGCGTTGAAAAACCGTTTTGCGGAAAATTTTCCATAAGATAAAGGGATAATACTAAATCTTAAAAGATAAGATTACTTTTCGATGCTTTGGTTCTTTGCCGTCCTAGCGGTCTTTGCGATAATCTTCGGCGGTCTACTCTACGCATGGAAGATGGAGATATATCTTGTCCAGATTTTGCTTATACAGAACCTTCTGATATATATTATAGTGAATCCCGATTACGGAGCGTCCATATTTTACCCGGTTTTAAATTTTTTAGCGGGCAGAGCCATCTACCTGTACAACATCGGTTTTCTCATCACAAGAGGCCATACTTTCCTCACGATGATGTACCTACACGGAGGTATAATGCATATCTTCGGTAACCTGATCATACTCTTCTTCATAGGTATGGCTCTAGAAGACAGGGTGGGAAAGAAGTGGACCTTCATATTCTACTTCATATCCGGTTTCGCGGCAACTATAGGTCAGTACAGCTTCAACTGGCTTCAGTTCGCGATCGGGGCTTCAGATATAGGAGCTCTCACCATACCCAACATCGGCGCTTCAGGAGCGGTCTTCGGCATCATGGGCTCGCTGGTTTTTCTTTATCCAAGGGACGAGATAACCATGCTTTTGGGTCCTATCTTGGTTCCCAGAGTAAGGGTCGATCTCGCCGTCGGAGTCTTCATACTGATGCAGACCGGTATAGCCTTCTTATCCCCGGGAGTCACCAACATAGCGCACGCTGCACACTTCACCGGTTTCGCCGCCGGCATAGTTTTAGGATATTACGCCAAAAAACAAGGGGTCATGGAAAAGAAGAAAGGGCCCGTACGCGATTACACCAAGTTGAAGAAACTGGTGAGGACCGAAGAGCACAAAGAGCTTTACAGGAAGATAATAGATAGCGACGAGAGGGA
>PWHU01000061.1 GCA_003555395.1 Thermoplasmata archaeon | reverse complement strand
CTTTCAAAACCCAAAGGAACGAGCTCTTCTTCGACCCTGTGTGCCATATCGGTCAGGAACGGTATGTCTTCATCTTCAGTTGTTCCCGCATGAGGGGCGGGAGAATGCGCCACAGAATCCATCCAAACCACTTTCATGAATCCAAGATGAGGAAATGCACCGGTTCCGGCCACTTCCAATGAAAACGGTTCAAAATCTTCCAGAGCGAACTCTACCTTCTCTATTATATCATCTATTTTATCTTCTTCTGTGTCCCCGAGAAATTTTACCGTCATATGTAGCTGGTTGGAATCCACCATATTCAAAGGAGCGCCCGTCGTCTCCAGTTCGTCCATGAACTCATGGATTACGTCCGTAGCTTCAATATCTATCGCGATGAATCCTCGAAACGTCATGGTCCCCTATGATACAGGACTTTCTTAATTCTTTCGGGGATATAGGGGAAGACATTATTAACGGGACAAAATAATGTCATCCGCAGATCTATGCTCGAGGATGAGTATGGGATTAGTGTCCCAATCTTCCTCATTAGCACTGCGGATGGAGTGGGGCTTGTCCCACGTCATCTCCTGCTTTACGAGGAATCAAATTCCTCGAAGTATCGAAATTACCGTTTTCGATTTTGTTAGAATTTTTCTTCAAAATTCTTACACTCGAATGAATGTTCCGCATTCATGTAGACGTGAAGGACCCAGAAAATACGAACATCTGTGTCCTTCACTATATCACGTCATCTTGTCCCATTCTTTTCTAACTTTGTCATCCTCTACGAGCTTCACTCCTTTCTCCTCATAATGTGGACCTAGTATAGAGAGAAGAACAGACACTCCAATAAGAGCAGCTATGAGAGTAAACACAGCCATCCCGGACAAGCCCATTATCGAAGCCCTGTCTATGATCCTCCCGATGTTAGATACGGGCTTTGGATGTATCGCCAACTTTGCGAGCCAGAGCATCACCGTTAGTGAAAAAAGCCACAGATACACTCTTCTCAGCCTGTGAGCTACTGCTATCCAGAAGGGGATTTTGAAACGTGGACTTCTCAGATCGTCTGCCAGCGTTTTCATCCATCCCCTAGAACTCACCTCGTCACTGGGATAAAGCGTTCTAGCCAGAAAATTTTCTTCTAAAGCCTTGATACGACTGAGCCAAACATTGTAGAATCTGTATCGCCTCGACTCTATCCACAACAGCGTACCCATAAATATCAAAACGCTCAGAAGGAGTTCGTGCCTCCTCTCGGGAACACTGAACGTCCAGGTCGTGATAGCTGAAAGTATGACGATGGACCATTCTGTGGTCCTATCCAGTCTTCTCCTCCAATTGTAAGATCTCTGGACTTCCGCTCTGTACATATGTGTGATGATTTGAGTGAAATCCGACGAAGTCTGCTTCTCGACGAACTCTTCGGGATCACGGTCTTTCATGGATATCTTTTTCCGCCTACTGCTTTATCTGCAGTCATCGTTCTTAGATTTACTCTTCCTCCTATTTTATATTATCGTAACTGATGAGCTTTTCCTATTATCTCCTTCAAGTTAGATAAATCTTCTTTTTTCATAAGTGAGGCCATCTCGTCAGTTATCTTTTTTGGGGTCTCTACGCCTCTGTACTTTATAGCGGTCCCAAGTTGAAGTGCGGAGGCTCCCGCCAACATATACTCCAGGGCGTCTCTTCCCGTGGTTACGCCGCCGCAGCCGATTATGGGTATGTCCACCGTTTCGTAGACCTCGTAAACGCATCTCAAACCTATGGGTTTTATACCCTTTCCACTGTAACCGCCGATCCGATTTCCGAGGATGGGACTTCGAGTTTCAAAGTTTATCGCCATAGCTCTGACCGTATTTACACACACGATAGCGTCAGCCCCACTCTCTTCTGCAACTTTTGCTTTCTCATCGATCTCACCAGAAGGAGGAAGCTTTGCCAGGACCGGTCTATTTATACTGTTTTTGACTTCATGGATAACTTCGTCCATCAGTTCTAGATCGGAAGCGATGGAGGCGCCGTATCCTTCGGCATGGGGACAGCTGAGGTTCAATTCTACCGCATCGGCGCCGTTCAGGATCATCTTCTCCGCGAGGAGGATGAAATCTTCGGTGTTCGATGCGAATACACTGCCTATTATGGGCGTGTCCTTCACCCGCGACTTTAGCTCTTTCAATTCTTTCGTGTAACATTCGATACCAGGGTTAGGAAGTCCCATGGCGTTCAAAAGGCCCGTTTCAAGTTCTACCACGGTAGGATTAGGATGGCCCTCACGAGGTTCTATTCCTATCGATTTGGTGACCACTCCGCCCATACCCTCTTGTACAACACGCTCCATCGACTCTGCCGTTTGATCGAGTATGCCGGAAGCAAGGATCAGGGGGGGTTGGAACGTCAATCCAAGAACCTCAGAATTCAATTCCATCGTTATACCCTAATGATAGGATGAAAATAATGTTTTTGTTTTACATATGATTTCGAAAAGGACCATAAACGAACGATAAAATTAAATGCAGTGGAGGAATATAGCTATAACGATATAACATGTTCAGGGATACTATACCTGGTTTAGATGGCATATTCAAAACGGATACGGATTCGCCCAAGGTGGTTTTGGTCTCAGGTCCTCCCGGTTCTTTAAAAACCAGTTTTTGTTATGACATAATGACGAAACATTTGTCAGATTCGGAGGATTTCGGTGTTTATCTCACACTAGAAGAGGAAAAAGACAGTCAGATCAAGAACATGAAAGATCTCGGTGTAGACTTGGTGAGCAATATGCATATCTCCGATCTTACCGACCTAAGGGAGATCGATGATATCATAGAAGAGGAAGGTACTGATTACGTAGAGTTCATAGAAGATCTTTTGAAAAACTTTAGAGAAGAAAAAGGAGAAAAGTTCACCATTTTCGCCCTTGATTCCCTGGGAGCACTCTACTCATTGATGGAAGATAGGCATAATATGAGGAAAAGGATGTTTTCTTTCTTCAAATTACTTCGAGACCTCAACTTGCACTGTTTTGTCGTTATGGAACGGTCCTCAGGAGGAGAGGCGAATCTACTCGGGGACGAAGGTTTCTTGGTAGACGGAGTGATCAACCTCGGGATCGACAGAAAGAGTGGGAAATTAACGCGTTATATTCAGGTAGAAAAGATGAGAGCCTGTAATCACAACATGGAGAAGCACGCTTTAGAAGTAGGGGAGAACGGCCTCAATATACTAGGACCTCTATTCGAATAGAATAAAGCCGTAAGTTACTTAAATCAGTATATTATATCCTTATACCGTGTTATATATCGATCAGAAAATCTTAATAAGGAGGTATCACTGTGGCAGAAAACGAAGAGGACGACTCTGTATTGTCTGAGATGGAAGGTTACGTTCAAAAATTGAAAAAGAGAGAAGAAAAATTGAACGAAAGAGAAAAAACCATCGAAGAGCGGGAGGAAGAGCTCGAAAAGAAAGAGAAGGATATCCAACAAAAAGAAGAAGAAATTTCTAAAAAATCTAATGAGATCAGAGGGATGAAAAGTAAATTGAAAGAGCAAAGGGAAAAGGTCAAAAGCGTCAGAGAAAATGTCGATGAAGAAAGAGAAGAAGTCAAGAACCTTAAAGAAGAATTATCCGGTGAACTAGACGAAATCAAAAGTCTAAAGAAAAATTTGAGTGAGAAAAAGAAAAGTCTGGTCGAGAGAGAGGAAGCTATCTTAGAAAAAGAGGATAATCTGGACAAGAGAGAGAGAGAGATCGTCCAGGAAGAGGAAAATATATTGGATGGGAGGAAAGAAACCCTTCACACTCTTTCTGAACTGCAGAAAACCTTGGAAAGCAGTTTAGAGGACAGCAGGACTGTGGTGAAAAAAGAGAGGGACCTCCTTAACCTAGACCGAGAATTGGCTGAAAAGAGAGGGAAACTGCTGAAGACCCACAAGGAAATGCTGGAGAAACATGATCAAATCGTTGAAGAAGAGATAGAGATCCCTAGTGTTGACGTAGAGATGCCGGAGAGAGAAGAGATCCCGGAAGAGAGTATGGAAGAGACGACAGAGGTAGTGAGTGAAGTTGAGGAAGAGGTTGAAGGTGAGGAAGAAGTTGAAGAAGAGGAAGAAGTTGAAGAAGAAAAAGCTGAAGAAGCCGCTGAGGAAGAGGAAGAAGTTGAAGAAGAGGAAGAGGTTGAAGAAGAGGAAGAGGTTGAAGAAGAAAAAGCTGAAGAAGCCGCTGAGGAAGAGGAAGAAGTTGAAGAAGAAGAGGTTGAAGAAGAGGAAGAAAAAGATAAGATCCAATGTCCAGAGTGTGGAACGGCATTGGAAGGAGATATAGAAGTATGTTATTCCTGTGGGGCAGACCTTGCAGAAGTAGAAGCCGGTGTAGAAGAGGAAACTGAGGAAGTAGAGGAAGAAGAGGAAAAGGAAGAAGAATCCACCGAGTGCCCAGAATGCGGTACCGAGTTGAGCCCCGAGGCTGAGATATGTTATTCCTGTGGCACTGACCTCAGTGAAGAGGAAAAAGAGGAAGAAAAAGAAGCCGCTGATAAGGAAAGCAAAGAATGTCCTGAATGCGGCACCGAATTGAGTCCCGATGCAGAGATGTGCTACGCCTGTGGTGCAGAATTAGAAGAAGAGAGCGAAGGGACGACCTGCCCCGTATGCGGCACTGAATTGAGTCCTGATGCAGAGATGTGCTACGCCTGTGGATCCGAGTTGTAAATAAGCAACCTTAGAAAAATTCAAGATAGAATTCACTGCTTTCCTTCGTTCTGTATTTGACGAAGGGTGATTTTTGCAGTCAAGAAGGTAGAGAATATGGAAGTGGGTTTAGTAGGAAAACCGAATGTAGGGAAAAGTACGTTTTTCTCCGCCGCTACCATGGCGGAAGTGGACGTCGCATCTTATCCCTTCACCACGATAGATGCCAATCGAGGGGTAGGTTATGTGACCCACGATTGTCCTCATACTTCTTTAGGATCAGAATGTGATCCTAATAATTCGCCCTGTAAAAATGGAACTAGGATGGTTCCGGTTCAACTCATCGATGTAGCCGGTCTGGTGAAAGACGCTCATTCGGGTAGAGGTTTGGGGAATCAGTTTTTGGACGATCTAAGACAAGCCTCTAGTTTGATACATATCGTAGATGTAAGCGGTTCTACAGATGATGAAGGAAATCCATGCGAACCGGGAGAGCACGATCCCAGAGAGGACGTAAAATTTTTAGAAGAAGAAATAGACCACTGGCTCAAGGGGATATTCAAAAAAAATTGGGAAAAAGTATCACGTAAGATAGAAGTGAGCGGGGGAAAACTTGACAAAATTCTTCATGACCGCTTATCCGGGTTGGGTATATCTGAAACCCAGATAATCAGCGCTTTGAGAGATGTAGACCTTCCGGATGAGATCACTAAGTGGGAGGATAAAGACCTTTTCGAACTAGCTCAAGCCGTTAGAAAGAAAAGTAAACCTATAATAATCGCCGCTAACAAGATGGATATAGCTACTGAAGAGGATCTTGAATCTCTGAGAGAATTGGATCAAATGGTGATCCCTATCTCAGCAGAGTATGAACTCGCTCTTAGGAAGGCGGCGGAATCGAATATAGTGGACTATGTGCCAGGAGATGACGATTTCAAAGTGTTGAAAGAAGATATACCTCAGAAACAAAAAGACGCTCTCCAAAAGATAAGGAGATTCATGAAAGATAACGACGGTCTTGGGGTACAAGATACTTTAGAAAAAGCCGTATACGATATGTTGGATATGATAGTGGTGTACCCTGTAGAAAACGAGAACGATTACACAGATAAGGAGGGTAGAGTTCTTCCCGACGCTTATCTTTTGAAAAGGGGCAGTACTGCGGAAGATCTGGCTTACACCGTCCATACGGACATAGGGGAAGGTTTTATTAGAGCCATCGATGCTAGAACGGACAGGGTAATAGGTAGAGACCACGAGCTGGATGATGGTGATATAATAAAGATCGTCTCGGAGTGATAGATATCATATGGAAAAAAATAAAGTGAGGATCCTCTCGGGATCTTATAGAAAGTGCGAAGATGGAGTGGAGATAGAACTGTACGGACGTACCGTAGAAGGTAGATCGATAACTTTACTTTACGATGATTTTGATCCTTATTTTCAGCTGGTTGATCCTCCAGAAGACATAGTCGAAGAACTAGAAAAGGATCATGAAATCAAAGATATCATCGATCTAGAACTATGGGTTGACGGGAGTTTTAAAGATTGTAAAGAAGTTGTCTGTACCTATCCATGGAAAGTACCCGGCTATAGAAAAAAATTTAAAAAAAGATGCAAGGTGTTAGCTGCCGACATCCCCTTTGTTCAGCGCTTTATCTACGATCTAGATCTTGCTTCAACGGTTTCTGTGACCGGTAGAACAGTTCAAACAGAAGAGTTTACAACGGATTCTGTAATGAAAGTTGAAAAATTTGAAGAGTGTGAGCTGAAAAAACCATCCCTGAGTATACTAAGCTTCGATATAGAGAACAGCTTAAAGGACGACAGGATATTGACCATGGGATGTGTACTGGAAAAGGAGGGTGAAAGAAAAAGACGGAGTTTCGACGGGGATGAGAAAAAAATTATAGAAAATTTTCAGGAATTCGTACTGAAAACTGATCCCGACATAATTACGGGATACAACATAAATGGATACGATCTTCCTCTTCTCGATGAAAGGGCGGAAAAGGTCGGTCTTAAAGAAATCTTACTGGGAAGAGATCGCGGTAAATTGAGGAAAAGAGGAAATCAATATTGGAGCGTTGAAGGAAGGATAATCGCCGATGCATGGTGGAGTGTGAGATCAGAGCTGAACCTGAAGAGAGAGACTTTGAATCACGTGTCGAAGGAACTTCTAGGAGAAGAGAAAGAAGACGTGGACCCTTCGAAGATAGACCTAGAGTGGGATAAAAATCCTGAAAAGGT
>PWHU01000059.1 GCA_003555395.1 Thermoplasmata archaeon | reverse complement strand
TCTAAGAAAATCTAGTTCCAATACTGGATTATTGCCTACTAAGATAGAAAGAGATGCTTCTTTCTTTCTAAACTGACTCTAAATGTTAAACGAAAACCATTAATAGCACGCTTCCACTATAGTTTTTGATATTTAGAACAGGTCATCTCACATAAGTATTTTATACTCAAACAGAAGTAATCACAGCTTGATGAAGAGTGGACTCGATTCGATCGCGGTAGTCACATTGGTAGCTCTCCTGCTCACCATGGGGACGTCGCAATTCCATGTAGAAGCAGAGAACTCCTACATCTCGGATCCTGGTAGGGTCAACAGCATAATCACGGAACTCGACACCCCTAAGATCAAACCCCGCGAGTCAGGGGATCTCTATTTCAAGCTCTCCAACCCTTATGAAGAAGTGATGGAAGACGTTGAGTTGAACGTCAGCATCTACAAGTTCGCTTACCTCGGTGTCGAAAAAAATATATCTGAGATCGAAGAACCTCCTGTTTTTACAGAGACAAGTGACGTGGAATACGAGATGAGTTTGAATTCGCTTGAGAGTGAAGAAAAAATAGAACTGGAGATACGATCACAAGAGGGCACTGAAGAAGGCGTGTATCTTTTGAGATTCTGGCTGGAGTTCGTATACCAGGAAGAAGAATTCGTGATGAAATCTAGAGGATATTTTTCCTCTGATGAGTTCGAGGAAGCAAGGATCTCCGACGATGAAACTTATTCCGATGAAGATCACACGGGCGGTTTCGACCTTGACCAGTTGAACGTGAGCGGTATACTTCCGGACAGTTCTTTTTCGGTGAAAAGTTCTCTGCCGCGATGGCCCCAGTACGCTTTGGGCGTGATATCAGTACTCTTCGCTGTTCTAGCCGTGATGTTCTACTTCCAGGAAAAGTACGACATGTTCCCGCGCTTAGAAAAGACTTTTGATAACTGGTCCAGTAAACTTGAGGAGTTCAGGAGAAACTTTAAGGAGCGGTTTGACAAGTCTTGAAGGATGATCGATGTCACCTTTCTCCTCTATGACGCGCTTGGCTTTCTCTTTCTGGAGTACCTCTATCAAACTATCTAGATCTTTATCAGTTAGCTGCTTGAACACGTTTCTCGTCCTCATCCCCTTCCTGATATTCTTACCGATCTCTTCCTGCCAGCGTTCATGATACTCTTTCAAATTTTCCTCGGACGTATCGTCCTCTTCAAGCGCATCTACCAGTACTTCAGCGCATATATCCGCTGCCTTGATACCGAAGTAAAGACCTCCGCCGGACATGGGCTTCACATGACAGGCGGAATCTCCTACCAACATAAGATCGTCCTTCACACTTTCCAACAGATTACCTAGAGGTATGGTACCCGACAAAAATCCGATGACTTTATTTTCTAGACCTTTAGAGCGTAAAAAATCCATCAGATGTTGGTATGTCCTGCCGTCGTTACTAGCTAGGCCTATCAGCTTACCGCTTCTGTAGGGCACTTCCCAGAGGAAGAAACCCGGAGCAACGTCTTTTCCCAAGTGAATGTGCACGTTTTCTTCTTTCGCCGCCACAACTGCCTGTACTGCTGGAAGCACTTCGTCAGGAGAGGGAAAATCTTCGGACCTTCTTACAAGTGAACCGGGGCCGTCTGCACCTATCACGACCTTAGGATTCAGGATCTTTTTCCGTCCATCGTACGAGATATGAACTTTTCTTCCGGCGGATCCGGTTTTTTCCAACTTCTTTACGGCTGTGCCTAGTTTTATCTCAGCACCAGCTTTTATCGCTTTTTCCGCTAGCTCCTTATCGAACTGAGCCCTGTCGATGATAACGGCTTGATCATTCTTTGCTTCAAACTCTAGTTTTTTTCCGTCGGGCGAATGTACCACCGCACCCTCAGGTTCCGCTATCAAGCTTTCCGTTCCTGTAATAGATAGTATCCTCGGACTCACTATGCCTGCACACTCCACAGGCTTTCCTACCACCGCTCTTTTTTCTAGAACTACAGTTTCAAGACCAGCGGAAGCGGTCCGTTCTGCGACTCTAAGGCCGGCAGGCCCTCCACCTATGACTGCTACTTCGCTCAATGCACTCTTCAAAAAAGGTACTATGTTTTTAAGCTTTCGTTTTTTCCATTTCATGCTAAAAAGATTTAAAAGACTGATTGATTGTAACGCGGAACTATGGAGTTGAACGATAAAGAATTCCCTGTATTAGATAATCACATACATCTGCAGGAGCAGGGCGACAATATCGAAGCCGTTAAAAGATTTGAGAGAGCCGGGGGTACGCATCTGATCCTCTCTCATCTTCCTTATCACGATCTTAGAGGATGGGATGAAAATGGTTACGAGCCCATCTACGAAAGAACGGTTAGATTGGCTGAGCGATGCTCGAAAAAAACTTCGATTCAGATATTCACAACTTTAGGGCCTTACCCTGTGGATCTCGTCGATCTAGAGAAAAAGGTCGGTCTAGAAAAGGGAGAAAAGATATTGATGGAAGGTATGGACCTCGCCTCAAAATATATAGAGCAGGAAAAGGCGATAGCGCTCGGAGAGATAGGTAGACCACACTTTGACGTTTCCAAGGAAATATTTGAAGCTTCAAATCGGATCATGAAGTACGGCATGGAACGTGCCGCTGAACTCGATTGTCCCGTGGTTCTCCACACCGAGAGCACTACGCCCGATATATGTAAAGAAATCGGTGAACTAGCCGATGATGTCGGTTTAAAAAGAGGTAAAGTGGTCAAACACTACTCACCTCCTTTGGTTACTGAAGATGAAAACCACGGTCTGTTTCCTTCGATACTCGCAAGTGCAAAAAACATAAAAAAGGCTATCTCAAAAAGTAACAGGTTCATGCTCGAAACAGACTATCTAGACGACCCTAAAAGACCTGGAGCCGTACTCGGTATAAAGAACGTGCCGAAAAAGACTCGACAGCTGTACGAAGAAGGGATCATCAAAGAAGATGACCTTTGGAAAATACATAAAGAGAATCCTGAAGAGGTTTACGGAATAGATATCAAGGTATGAACAGTAGGACCGACTCAAAGAGCTATTCACTCTTTTAGCTCGTCCCTTATCAGTTCGATCAGATCGTCTACACAGTCCCTGCAGAAGCTCTTGTCACCCACTTTTCTATAATTTTTCGTCCAATTGCCACAGAAGTGGCATCTTTGCGAATCAAGCGGCATTTTTTAATCCTCCTGATCTAGTCCTCACTAGTAAGTAAAGAGTATTAGATTATAAATTTTGTCTATACCCCTCGGCGTATATCTCTCAAATAACTAGCCTTGAGATCTCTTTCCCGCTTTACTAGATTTTTTCTTCAGCTCGTTCTCTTTCTTCTTAGCTTTTTCTATCTTCTTTTCGTAATTCTCTATCTTATCCTTGAGATCGTTGATCTTTTGCTCGTATTTCCCTATCTTCTTCTCGTGTTTAGCGGTTTTTTTATCCTGTTTCGATTTCTCTTCCATCTGTTTAGCTTTCTTCTTCCTATCTTTGCCGGCGCCCTGGGATTTTTCCGCTTTCTTCGCGGCTTTACCCGACTTCTTTTTAGACTTTGCCTCTTTCTCTTCGGCTTTCTTGATCTTCTTTTCGTAATTCTCTATCCTGCCCTTGAGTTTGCTTATCTTTTGCTCGTACTTCCCTATCTTCTTCTCCTGCTTAGCGATCTTCTTGTCATACTCCGATCTCTTTTTCATCTGTTCAGCTTTAGCTTTTCTATCCTTCCCAGTTCCTGACGATCTTTTAGACATAATTCATACCTCCTTCATAAATGCGATATAGTTTAACTCATATAAAATATCTTTGAAGGCATCACCCTTCTTCTCGTTCGTAAGGCTCACCGCAAAAGAACTCCTCGCTTTCAGGACACGGTCCTCTCACACAGGGAGCTCCGGCACCTTCAAAGATCAACGGTGCCTTTTCCTTCACTAGTTCGAGCATACGGTTCGCCATCTCTCGTATCTCCCATTGTGCCCTCTTACAGCACCGAAGAGAAAGGAAATGCCACAGTTCCCTAGCGTTCATCGTCACTATGATATTGCTCCTGGTAGCGTTGGGTAGTACATACCTGGCATCTTCCAGAGGCACATCATCCTTCTCCTTGAGCTCGATATAGGTCCCCTGGATCTGCTCCATGAGTTCGGTGAAGATATCTTCAGCTTCTTCGTCCTCCGTTATAGAATCGGGCACCACCGGATCGAAATCCTCGATATCGACGTACCTCTGGCTCTGCTGGCTGTAAGAGGCGAGACGATGTCTTACGAGCTGATGCGTCAGTGAGCGAGAAACGTTATGTATAGCGAAGGTGAAGGAAGCGTGTTCGATGACGCTGTGGTGACCGCTCTCCCTGATCTTCTCAAGTATCTCTTCTATCTGCTCTTCGGTCATCTCTGACTTTTCAGGGACCTTTTCGCTGTAACAGTTTAGTGCAGCATGCGCTGCGCTTTTATCAGGTTCAGGCGTATAGTTGATCAATTCTACTTTCATAATATCACTCAGAACAATCCTGTTATATTCCCCTCTTCGTCTATGTCGATGTCTAAAGCCGCAGGACGCCTTGGGAGACCAGGCATAGTTGTGATATCTCCCGCCATGGGGATCAAAAAGCCCGCGCCCGAATTCACTCTCACCCTTCTGATCTTGACCTTGAAACCGGTAGGCCGACCTCTGAGAGATCTGTCGTCCGAAAGGGAGTAGTGGGTTTTAGAAACACAGATAGGCAGGTCGTCGAGGCCCATCCGATTTATCCTCTTCAGGTCTCTTTCAGCTTCAGGTGTATAAACTACGTCTTTTGCACCGTATATCTTCGTAGCTACGTCGTAGATCTTATCCTTAGGCGGCTCATTCAAAGAGTAAAGAGGGCTGAATTCACTCCCCTCTTCCTCGCAAGTTTTCATGACCTCTTCAGCGAGTTCGATGCCTCCTTTTCCACCTTTCTGATGTACTTCAGCCACTGCGTGAGGAACTTCGATCTTTTCACACAGTCCTTTAAGATGATCGATCTCGGCCTGCGTATCCTGGCTAAATCGGTTGATAGCGACTACCACAGGAACGCCGAACATCTGTACGTTCCTGAGATGCTTGTCTAGGTTCGATAAACCCTGTTTCAAAGCCTCGAGGTTTTCTTCATCAAGGTTCTTTCTAGACACACCGCCCTGTCTTTTTAACGCTCTAACAGTGGCAACCATGACCGCCACGTCGGGCTTCAAATCTCCTTCCCGACAGACGATATTGAAGAATTTTTCAGCTCCTAGATCGGATCCAAAACCGGCTTCAGTGACAAAATAATCGGAGAGGCCCATGCCGATTTTTGTAGAAATCAGGCTGCTAGTTCCATGAGCTATGTTGGCAAATGGACCGCCGTGAACGAATGCAGGTACTCCTTCTATCGTCTGCACCAAGTTTGGTTTTATAGCGTGTTTTAGAAGTGACGCCATCGCCCCCACGCATCCAAAATCTTCTAGAAAAACCGGTTCGTTTTCGTGAGTGTAGGCCACCACGACCTTTGATAGCCGCTCTTTGAGTTCGGTTATACTCTCTGTCAAACATAATATAGCCATAACTTCGGAAGACGCGGTGATCCCGAAAGAATTTTCGTGAGGCATACCGTCGCTTCTTCCTCCTAAACCCACGACTGTGTTCCTCAGAGCGCGGTCGTTCATGTCCATCACTCTAGGCCACACAATCTTTCTAGCGTCTATATTCAACTCGTTACCGCGGTGCATATGATTGTTGATCACCGCTCCGACCAGATTGTGAGCTATGGTTATAGCATGTAGATCGCCAGTAAAATGAAGATTGATATCTTCCATGGGTAGAACTTGAGAATATCCTCCTCCTGCGGCGCCTCCTTTTATCCCCATCGTTGGTCCGATAGAAGGTTCTCTTATACCGAGCATCGCTTTTTTATCAAGTTGCCAGAGAGCCTGTGTAAGCCCGATCGTTATGGTAGTTTTTCCTTCGCCGCCTCTCGTAGGGGTCATGGTAGTTACTAGGATGAGATTACTATCATGATCCTCTCCTTCATCTTTGTATTTCCTGACGGCCTCGAGGCTCAATTTTGCCTCGTGATCGCCTCTCGGTTCTATCTCCTCACTTGTCAAGCCTATTTTTTGAGCTACCTCGTCGATGGGTTCGAGTTCGGCCTCCTGAGCTATCTCAACATCGGATTTCATGGCATCTCATAAAAGATAACTACCTTTAAAATTATTGCTCCTCAAAGCTCGATCTTCGAGATCATTTCTCAAGTTCTTCCAATGACCGATGTATCTTCTCTGAAAGGGTGGGCCCTATACCTTCTACCTCCTTTAATTCCTCTCGTGAGAGTTCCTTTAACTCTTCTAACGATCGAATGCCTTTCTCATAGAGCTTTTCAGCCTTGCTTGAACCGAGTCCTTTCAAACGTGTTAGATCTTCTATGGCTTCTTCCCTCGGGACTTCGTCCTCCAATACCTTCTCTTCCGAGAGATCTGTCTCTTCATAAATCTTGGTTTCTTCTGGTGGTTCCTCTACTATCTCTTCCTCTGATCGAGATTCTTTATTATGCTCCTCCTCTATCGGTTCGCCACATATCGAGCAGCTTTCTGCGCCCTCGGGAACATCCGTTCCACATAGAGGACATCGCCGCAAATCCTTCTCACCATCTTCTTCCACCAATGGTTCTCCACAGGCCTGACACTCTTCATCCTCTGCTGAGACCGAAGCTCCACATAGAGGACATTCTTCTTTCTTTTCCTCAGATTCTTCAGGAATAGCTTTGGACTCCTTCCCACTACTGGGGACCTCTTTGACTGCTTCTCTTTTTTCCTCGATTGGGCTTTTTTCAGGAGGAACAGGAGGTTCTCCCGGCGCGATCTCTTCTTCCTCTTCTTCTTCCCATCTGTACCATACAGCTATCATCAATATCGCTATTATTATGGTCAATATCAGAGGAAGCAGGCAGGACTCTTCAGGTATAGGAAGCAGAGACTCTTCTTCGGCACTGACCTCGAAAGTCAACGTTTCTTCGCCCACGTTTCCCGCGTTGTCTACCGCCCTGAGTTCAAGAGTGTATTCCCCGTCGGAAAGGTCCGTGAACTCGTATTGGGTGAAGACGCCACTCTCTTCCCACTCGCTTCCGTCAAGTCTTATCTCGAACCTATCTATCCCGCTTATGGCTTGTTCGTAATCCCACTCTATAAGGACAGTGTCCTCATCTAGAACTTCGCCCTCCTCTGGAGAGATGAATTCGATTTCCGGAGGAAGTGTATCCACTATAAAATTTACAGAAGATTCGACCGTAACTTCATGTTCGTCCGCGGCTCTCACCTCGACGGAATGCTCTCCATCATCTAATCCTTCGAACTCATACGTGGTTTCCAAACCTACGTCTATCCATCCTTCCTCGTTCAGTCTGATCTCATGATTTTCAACTCTTTCTGAATCCCAGCGAACCGTCACATTCTTTTCAGAAAATATTTCGTCTTCTGCAGGTGAGGTAACAGTAAGAACAGGCATCTCGGCATCTAGATCCACTGTAAATCCGACTTCATCGACCGCATAGCGACCTTCACCTACGGATTTTACCTCTACTATGTGATATCCTTCACTCAAGTTCTCAAAAGTATGTGAGGTTTCCAGACCTGCGTCGATCCATCCACCTTCGTTCAACCTGATCTCGTGAGATTCTGCATTTTCAGATCGCCATTCGACGGTAACATCTCTCTCGGTGAATAACTGATCCTCCTCAGGGTGAGTTATATCTACCCAAACCGTATCGGGAGATAGAACGTTTAGAACTGCGTGACCAGTAATCTCTTCGTCCTTTACGTAAGTTCCCGTTACCGTCCATTCTCCCGCATTTTCGGTTAGATATACATCCTGTTCCCATTCACCCCCGGCATCTTCCTCTATAGACCAGTCAGTTTCCTCTGTTCCGTCTCCTATCTCGTTATCGTATTCGTCATAGAAAGTAGCTGTGTAAGCCACGGTTTCCCCTACAGTCACGGTCTCGTATCCCGGTTCGATGTCCAAGTGAGCGGGGTCCGAAGGTTCTACCGTGATAGTGATAGAGGATGAAGTTTCGCCGTCATATGTTCCGGTCACTTCGTACTCGCCTATCTCAGTTTTTGAAAAGATGCCATTAGAGGCGTTCTCCCATCCAAATTCGGCAACATCTTTTGTGATCAGATTTCCATATCCGTCTAAAGCCTCTGCGGTGAACTCGAGCACATCACCGGCCTGAACAGTTTCTTCTTCCGGTGTTATGCTCACGCTTTCGACCTCGCAGGGTTCGACAACAAGGTCCACAGTGTCTGACGATCCTTCGTAATGCCCCTCTACAGTCCACTCGCCGGCAACTTCTGAAGTAAAAGTATTATTTTCCCATACTCCTCCAGCTCCTTCATCTATAGACCATTCTGTCTCTTCCGTAACGTCTCCTATCTCGTTACCGAATTCATCATAGACAGTAGAGGTATAAGTTACGTTTTCGCCCGCTACCAAAGTTTCCTTAACAGGTTCGATCTCTAAAGAATCGGAGTCTGCAGGTTCTACTGTGACCGTGACGGTAGAAGATTCTATGCCTTCGTAGTTCGCGATCACATCGTATTCGCCGGCTTCACTTTTTGAGAACACTCCGTTTACAGCGTTCTCCCATTCAAATTCGGCAACATCTTTTGTGATCAGATTTTCATATCCATCTAAAGCCTCTGCGGAGAAGATCAATTCATCCCCTGCCTGAACTGTTCGATCTTCATCCGGTAAAATGCTGATCTCGTCAACTTCTCCCGGTTCTACATGCAGGAAAGCCTTCTCAGTAAGGTTCCCTTCTTCATGAGTTAAAGTGGCGGTAACGATCCAAGAACCGGCCGTTTCAGCGGTGTATTCGTTCTCGTTCCATCCCCCGTCGGCGTTCTCGTCTATCTTCCAGTCTATCTCCTCTGGGCCTATATCCATCAAATTACCGATCTGATCGTAAACGGTAACATCATAAGCCAGTGTTTCCCCAGCCTTCATGGTTGTCTCTAAAGGAGAGATCTCCAACTCGTTTGGGACCGCGGGGAACTTCCTATGATAAAGGTAGGCGCTTCCATCATTTTCTCGGACGCCGAAGGACCAGTACAGGTCGCCGTTTTCAGTACTCAACAGGTGATCCGTCAATATATCGTCCTCGGTCGCCACGTACTCTATCAAGGCCCAATTGTCTCCTCCGTCCATCGAGCGATAGATATATGCATAATTGCCCTGAGTCCCAAAGGACCAGAATAGATTACCTTCTTCGTCTTCTAACAGATGATTAGTGTTCACGTTGTTCCCTAACCAGATAATCTCTTGCTCGAACCAAGTTTCTCCTCCATCTGTGGATCGGTAGAGGAAAGCCCCAACATCCCAATCAGAATCGCATCCAAAAGACCAGAAGATATCCCCTTTCTCGTCTTCTAAAATGTAGTCGGTGTTAACATCGCCTGCGGTATCGACTTCTTCGACTTGATCCCAGTTTTCTCCGCCGTCGATGGAACGATAAAGGAAAGCTCTATTATCGTCGGATCCAAAGGACCAGTAAAGATCTCCTTCTTCGTCTTCCAGCAGGTGATCTGTATTCACACCGTCTCCTGCTTCGATAGATTCGATCTCGGCCCAGCTCTCTCCACCGTCTACAGAACGGTAGAGATATGCATATTCGTCGTCGTCTCCAAAAGACCAGAAGATATTCCCTTCTTCGTCCTCCAAAAGATGATCCGTATTCACGTCATCTTCCGCCTCGATAGATCCCATCTCGGTCCAGTTCTCTCCACCGTCTACAGAGCGGTAGATGTGGGCATATTCGTTTCTAGTACCGAAGGACCAGTAAAGATCTCCTTCTTCGTCTTCCAAAAGATGGTCCGTCAAGACCCGATCGTTATCATCGACCCTTTCTACTTCACTCCAGTTCTCCCCTCCATCCATAGAACGGTATAGACTGGCCGAACCGTCCCTGTCGCCGAAGGACCAGAAGATAGTTCCATTCTCTGTTTTCAGAAGATGGTCCGTCAGCACCTCGTCTTCGGTCTCAACCCACTCAGTTAAGGTCCAATTATATCCTCCTTCAGTCGACCGGTACAGGCTTGCGTTCCCCACGCTCGACCCGAAGGACCAGAAGATAGTCCCGTTTTCTCCCTCCAAAAGATGATCCGTATTCACGTCGTCCCCTGTATCGATGGACTCTACTTCGGTCCACTCTCCCTCTTCAGCTCTAGTAGAATAACTCTCCGATAAATAGTTCTCCGGCTCATCACCATCAGATATCTCGGATCCACTTGTAGAGCCGACGGGCATTACAAGAGCGGAAAGAAAGATCGATAGTATCAAACAAATTATCACACCTATCACGGAGCATTTAAACTTCAAATACATGATATCTACATAAACAATACCATACCTTCTTATATTAAATTTTACTGATTCTCCTCTGATAGATAAAGAATCTTTGAGTAAAACTGGTAGATACATAGTTTCGGAGAAAAACTTATCAAAGAGTGTAAGATTACCTCGTTCCGGTGTTTCGATTGTCACGAAAGGCACTCATAAGCGTTCACGAAAAAAGAGGGCTGGTACAACTCGCTGAAGGTCTCATCGAAAAAGGCTTCGATATCGTTTCTTCAGGCGGGACCGCGTCTGTATTAGAAGAGAACGGCTTCGAAGTCAAAAGGGTGAGTGAGATCACCGGTTTTCCCGAGATACTAGATGGACGGGTAAAAACGTTGCATCCCAAGATACACGGCGGAATATTGTACAGAAGAGAGATGCATGAGAAGGAAGTGGAAGAACACGCGCTGCCGAAGATCGACCTTGTAGCGGTGAACCTCTATCCTTTCGAGGAAGTAGTCGAAGAAGAACATACCCTTGAAGAGGCGCTAGAGAACATCGATATAGGCGGTGTAGCACTTCTGAGGGCCGCAGCAAAGAATCACGAGAGCGTAGTGGTGATAACCGAACCGGCGGATTACGATAGAGTTTTAGAAGAATTGGAAGACAATGGAAAGATAAGCATTGAAAGTAGAAAAAAACTGGCCCTGAAAGCCTTTCAAAGGACGGCACGATACGACGCCGCCATATCTGACTACCTTCACGGACGGTTCGAAAAAGACAGCCTACCCCGGTTCTATCATACCGTAGGAGAAAAAGTCCGAGACTTAAGGTATGGAGAGAATCCGAATCAAAAAGCCGCTTTCTACAGAACTAAAAAGGTGAAGGAAAGCTCGGTCTTGAAAGCCGAGCAGCACCACGGCAAGCAGTTATCTTTCAACAATATTTTGGACCTCGAAGCGGCTATGGATATAGTCAAAGAGTTCGAAGAACCTACTGTAGCAGCCATAAAACATACCAATCCTACGGGCGTCGCTTCCAAAGACGACCTGGCCGAGGCTTACAAGCTCGCTCACGACTGCGATCCCATGTCGATATACGGTGGCATAATCGGAACGAACCGCCCGGTATCCGTAGATATGGCAGAGGAGATAGACAAGATATTCATCGAGGCCATAATAGCGCCTGGATACGAAGACGGTGCGATAGACGTACTGAAGAACAAGAAGAACATCCGTATAATGGAACTACCCGAGTGGGTAAAGGAAGGAAAAGGATACACCACTCAATGGGTGACCGAAGGCCTATTGGTGCAGGAAAAAAATACCGAAACCGTCACTCGAGAAGATTTCAAAGTGAAGAGTGAGAGAAAACCGGATGAAGACGAGCTCAAAGCCATGGAGTTCGGCTGGAAAGTGATAAAACACGTTAAATCCAACTCCATATTGTTCTCAAGAGAGGACCACGTCATCGGGATCGGCGCGGGCCAGATGAGTAGAGTAGATGCAGTGAAGATAGCGAATATGAAAGCGAGAAGCGAAACTGAAGGTGCCGCGATGGCTTCCGACGCGTTCTTCCCGTTCCGTGACGCGATAGATGAAGCCGCCGAAGCCGGCATCGAAAGTGTTATCCAGCCCGGCGGTTCCATAAGAGACGACGAAGTCATAGAAGCCGTGAATGAGTACGATATGAGCATGGTATTCACAGGCCAGCGAGTTTTTAAACATTGAATATTAGAGTGATCTGATGGGAGATAAAAATGAAGAGACCGCGGCAAGGAGTATAGAAGAGCCAAGGGATGAGTTCAAGCATCCGGAAGAATACTTCTACTCCCTTAAACGCGTGGGAGTAAAACTTGGTCTTGATAAGATAGAGGATTTCTTATCTAGATTTGAAAAACCGCATGAAGACTTCGAATCTATACTCGTGGGCGGTACCAACGGCAAGGGTTCAGTCTGCACCGCTCTGATGAATATACTGGACGAAGCGGGTTACACCTCCGGTCTTTACACGTCGCCTCATCTAACGAATTTTGAAGAGAGGATACAGATAAACGGAGAGAAGATAAAAGAAGAAGAACTCTGGTCTCTGATCGAAAAGTTGCATCCTGAGATCAGAAAGATAGAAGATGAAGATCCTAAAAAAAGGCCGAGTTTCTTCGAAGTTTTGACCTCCGCGGCTTTCCTCTACTTCTCTCAACAGGATGTAGATATCGCGGTATTGGAGGTGGGCATGGGCGGTAGGCTAGACGCTACCAACGTAGCTCCACACGATCTTTCCGTAGTGACTTATGTAGGGTATGACCACGCTGAACATCTTGGAAACACGAAAAATAAGATAGCTCGTGAAAAAGCCGGCATAATCAGAGAAGATAATCAGTTCGTTACGGGAGAAAAGGATCCTGAGATAAGAGATTACTTCAGGAGCGTCTGCGAAGAAAAAAGTGCCGAATTCAAGTACGCTTTCGATAGAGAACACGAGATACTTTTTGATCCTCTAAGACTGAAGACGGCACCATACGGCGAGATAGTAGTTCAGGGTGCGGCTCCGTGGCTGGCCGAGAACGTCCTGATGAGCCTTGAAACGGCGGAAGCTCTTAAGAAAAAGGGCTACGACCTGAATGAAAGAAACATCAAAAAAGGGATAGAAAAGACCGTCTTCCGGGGAAAGATGGAGACCGTGAAAGAAAAGCCGTGGGTCGTCATGGATTCAGCCCACAACAGGACCGGGTTCGAAGCTTTAGCTAAAGGTTTAGAAAGATGGGATTTCAACAAGCTGTTTTCCGTAGTGGGTATACTCGAGGATAAAGATCATGAAAGCATGGTCGAGATACTCGGGCCGATCACCGACAAGGCCTATCCGGCGGAACCCGTAAGCGAAAGAAGATTGGACAGTGAAGAATTGGCCGAAGCTTTTCGTGATCACTGTCCCGCTGAACCGTTCGATCACGGCATCGAAGCGCTGCGAAAAGCCGAAGAAGGATGGGAAAAAGGCGATCTTATACTCGTTACCGGTTCCCTTTACCTTTTAGGGGACATAATTAAGAAACTAGAAATGAAAGGAGGTTATCAGGATGAGTGAATATATCGATTTTGACGAGATGATCACGCTACTGAAAGAAGAATTCAAGATAGGAGCTTTCCCCGGTAAGGATCCTGAAAAAGACGAAACGCCTGATAGAAGTCCCTTCGAGGTGTTGATATCTACTGTCCTTTCGCAGCGCACCAAAGACGTGAATACCCATAAGGCCTCGGAGGCTTTATTTTCAAAATATCCCTCGCCGAAGGATATAGCCGAAGCTCCACTGGATGATATCAAAGAATTGATAAAACCCAGCGGTTTTTACAACGTTAAGGCGGAAAGGGTCAAGAGGATAGCCGAAAGGATACACAACGAATTCAACGACCAAGTGCCAGAAGATATTGGTCAACTTTTAGATCTCAAAGGTGTCGGAAGGAAGACGGCTAACTGCGTCTTAGTTTACGGTTTTGGAGAACCTGCGGTGCCGGTCGACACACACGTACATAGGATAAGCAATAGGATGGGTATCGTTGAGGCGGAAAAACCGGAGGAAACCGAAAAGGCCCTAGAAGAAAAGATACCAAAAAAATACTGGATCGAGATAAACCGATTGATGGTGGAATTCGGTAAGAACATATGTAAGCCCAGGGAACCGCTTTGTGAAAGATGTCCCTTGACCCATATGTGTAGATATTACGAAGAGGTGTATAAAGATGGAAATTGATGTAGACCGAGTCGATATATTTCCCGTAGCTATAGATAGAGACGAAGTCTTTCGGATCTCTACAGGTTCTTCTCTGACCGCAGAGAACGTTCTTGTACGTATAAAGTCGGGAAACGAAGAAGGATGGGGTAACTCTAGCGCCAACAGCGTGACGGATGAAACTGTCGAGTCGATACTCAAAGCTTTGAATGTGATGAGAACCGAGATCGAAAACAGCACGATAGATATAGAAGAAAATTGGAAAAAGATGAGAGAAAAACTACCCGACGATCCAGCGGCTCTTGCGGGACTTGACATAGCCCTTTATGATCTTGCGGGTAAACTTCGTGGAGAAAAGGTCTATGAGATGTTTCAGGGAGTAAAAGACGGCATATCGACCGACCGGACCATCGGTCTCATGACTGAGAGCGAAACAAGGGAGCACGCCAAGGAGTTCATGAAGAGAGGTTTTAAGGCCATCAAGATCAAGATCGGTCTGGGCTTGATGGAAGACATAAGGAGGATAAGAGCGGTACGTGAAGAAGGCGGCGAAGAACTGAAGATATGGGTCGATGCAAATCAGGCCTTCACACCGGAGGAATCCATTACCTTGTGTCAGAAGATAGCCGACTTGGACATAAAGTTCGTGGAACAGCCTGTAAAAGTGAACGATCTCGAAGGGCTAAAAAAGGTGACCTCCCAAACAGATATACCGATCATGGCGGATGAAACTGTAAAAGGCCCTGAGATGGCCGAAAAGATATGTGTTGAGGGATTAGCGGACATGATAAACATCAAGTTGGCAAAATGTGGTGGCTTAACAGGAGGGAGAAAGATAATCGATATCATGGAAGAGTACGACGTCGAGGGCATGGTCGGCTGCATGGGAGAGACCAGCGTGTCTATTGCTGCAGGAGCACACCTTTTCAACAGTAGTTCAAAGTTAAAGTACGCCGACCTAGACAGTCATTTCATGCTTTCGGACAACATAGCGACCGGCTTGGATTTCAAGGATGGGAAGCTGTGGATCTCTAAAGAAAACGGCCTTGGGATGAAGGTGAACGAAAAGAAGGTGGAAAAGTACAGTATGGATATAGAAGGTGAATTATGATAGTCAAAACACCCAGTCGCCTTCACTTCGGTATAATCGATCTGAGCAGGAGTTTCAGAAGAGGATACGGCTCATTTGGACTCTGTTTAGAGAACGGTTACGAGATAGAGATAAATAGTAAGAGCGATAAGACATTGGAGGTAAAAGGCGACGAGAGGGAAAAAAAAATAGTGGAAAAAGTTTATTCCCTATTGAACGAGAAGTTCGACTTCTCCGGCGGTTTCGAAGTGATCGTTAAAGAAAGGATCCCGAGCCACGTGGGCCTAGGTTCTACAACTCAGATGACTCTAGGTAGCGGATATGGGATGCTAAAAGCCGTTGATCAAAAGGTAGAGACGTCCGAGCTCGCTAAGATACTGAATAGAGCGCGATATTCCGCAATAGGCACATACGGTTTCCAGTACGGTGGTTTCATCTTAGAAGGGGGAAAGAAAGATAAAGATGAACTGCCCCCTTTACTTTTCCGAAGCAAAGTTCCGGAAGACTGGAGATTCTTGATAATCTGTCCTAAAGATATGAAAGGATATGACGAACAGGAAGAAAGGCCGATAATGGACGAACTGCGAGTCGATAAGAAGTATGCTGAAAGGATATGTCATAACATACTCATGGGCATCCTACCTGCGATGAAAGAAAAGAACATAGAACTTTTCGGTGAGCATCTGACCAGGATACAGAGGACCGTTGGAGAGTCTTTTTCTGAATACCAGGAAGGGGTATACCATCCAGCCGTCGGCGAGATGGTAGAAAAGCTGATAGAAAAGACCTATGGTGCCGGTCAGAGTTCATGGGGCCCTACGGCTTATGGTCTGGTAAGATCTGATCAGGTCGAGGAGGTAAAGGAAAATATTTCACTCGACGATAATGATAATTATAGGATCTGGATTGGTAAACCGAACAATCACGGCGCGAAGGTCTATGTTGAATGATGAATTCACCGCTGATTTCGAGATCTTGTAAATGATGTTCTATATAAGGTCGCAGTCAATACTAGGGCGATCAGCAGTAGAGATGATGTAAATCCTGGTATCCCATCATTTTTTTTCTCGTCTTCAGTTTCCTCAGTTCCATCGACCTCCACTTTCCAACCTCCATCTTCCAGATTTCTTTTATATTCAATCCCCCAGGAAGAGGGTTCAGAATTTCCATTTAAGTAGACCTCTGCTTTCACCCTACCTTCAAGATCTAGACTTTCGACCAGATCGGATAAGACCAGATCGATATCTTCCGAAGCTAGATCATTGTCAGATATGTTTATCGTGTCGAAGATATCGGTCAGTCGACCTAGGTCCGGTTGGGTCGAGAAGGCTCCTTTTTCGTAGTCTTCTAAATTATTCTCCTGCAGTTTTACCCTTTCTAGCTCGATAAGCGAAGAGAGTTCATAGGGTATCTTACCGGATAGCTCGTTCGCGTGTAGGTTCAACCATCTCAGGTTCGAGAGCTCTCCTAGCTCCGGTGGTATCTCCCCGGACAATCTGTTCGAGCCCAGATCTAGATGTTCAAGCTTATCTAGATCGTTGAGTTCTGCTGGTATCTTTCCTGAAAGTTCGTTCCCGTCGAGATATATCTGTTCTAAACACCAAAGATCGCCCAATCCTACCGGTATCTCTCCAGAGAGTTTATTTTCACTCAGATGGAGCCATTCAAGGCTGGAAAGCCCGTCGAATTCTGAAGGTATATCTCCTGATAGCTGGTTAGAACACAATTTTAACCATTGAAGGTTCGAAAGCTCCCCGAGTTCAGGAGGTATCTCTCCCGAAAGCTCATTGGAGCGCAGATCAAGGTATCGGAGGTTAGAAAGATCTCCCAGTTGTGAAGGTATATTACCATCCAATGAGTTTAAGTGCAGGTAAAAACTCTTGACATTCGAGAGTTCTCCAAGCTCTGGAGGTATTTCACCCGACAGTTGATTATCACTCAGATAGAGTCGTTCGAGGTTCGAGAGCTTTCCCAGTTCCTTTGGAACAGTTCCCATCAGATCGTTTTCTCTCAATTCCAGATATTCAAGGTCTGTAAGCTTTCCAAGTTCAGCTGGTATCTCTCCGGATAACTCGTTATCTCTCATATATAACCGTTCGAGATTGGATAGTTTTCCGACTTCAGGAGGTATATCGCCAACCAGATCTTTATAAGACCAGTCGAGCTTGGTAACATCCGAGTACCTTTCTACCTCTATCCTGAACTCCCTTTTATCGAAATCTCCGTGTTCGCTCCAATCGAATGTCGCATAGTCGGTTTCACTTCTTTCTAAAAGTTCACCGTCACCGTAGAATATCCATATCGGAGTCTTTTCACCTGCCGTGGATATGTGCATACTGAGTTCGTCTTCGCCATATTCAAACGTGCCGAAATCAACTCGATCATTTATGATCCTGACCTCTTCAAACTCTGCTTTCGATTGGTTCTCAGCAGAAGAGCTAAAACTCATAAAGGAGATACTCACAAATAATAGCATCAATCCGCAAATCAATATCGTCTTCACAGCTTGCTTCATCTTTCGCTCCTTTTTTTAAATCCTTTTTTGAGTTAAGGATTCTAACTCGGCATACTCCTATCCCAGATCTGATATCGCTTCCGCTATCTTTCCCGGTTCTTGTATAGCATCAGATGAAGGTAGGTCGTATTCTTCCTCGTACTTTGAGATGTATTCCTTTTTTTCATCCTCCGTAAGATCTTCTGGATTGATCGTTATGGCGATCACGTCGGCATCTGAAAATGATCTGATCAGTTCTCTTTCTGTTTGCGGGTCTGGCATCGGCCACTGTATTTCGTCTTCGTTGTAATGCCTATATTTTCTTCCCGGGGCATGTTGAAGGACCACGCCATCGGGCTGACTAGCGGAAAGTACCGCTCGGGAGCCGCAAACGTAAGCGGGATGAGAGATGCTACCCTGACCTTCTACAAGGATGTAATCAGGTTCTTTTTCTTTCCATGCCTTCCATATCTGGTTTTCGAGTTCTCCCACCATGTAATCTCCCTTGATCGAATCTAACGGGATACCGTATTCCGAGCCCTGCAGTAGTCCTGTCTGACCTGTAGCGACCCACTCAACTTTTGCCCCTCTTTCCTTCATAACTTCATAGACTTCTAACAATGCGGTCCTTTTTCCCACGGCACTATCTGTTCCCAAAAACGGGATCGTCAAAGCTTCGATGTCTTTCTTCCTGTTCTTAAAATAATGGAGTTCATCCAAGGGCGGTGATTTTCTTATGTCCGTCAACGTTACGTCGTACTCCTCCGCAAGGCCTTTCAACTCCTGGTCTTCTGTCAGGTAATGGTGTAATCCTGCAATTATGTCTAAACCGTTCTTTATGGCGGTTTTGATGTGTTCTCTAAAATTCTCAGGAAGATAGCCTCCTACGGTAGCTACTCCTACGATAAGAGTCTCTACTTCTTTTTCCTTCAGAACGGAAGGAAGATCGGGATATATCTTCACGGACTTGCTTCTTCTTATGACCTCGTCGGTTTTCTTACCCTGGAATTCGGAATCGATCACGCCAACGATCTCATACTTTTCTGAGTGTCTCAACAAGCCGTGGGCAGTTTTAGCCGTGCCTTGGTCTAGAAATCCATCGGTCAGGATCACAGTTTTTGTCATGGTCAATTGAAGAAGGCGATACTTTGATAAATTTTTCGTTTTTTGGAGAATATATTGATATTTTTATATTTGACTAGATCATTATTATCGTTCATCAAGTTCAGCACCGCAGGCCGAGCATCTATCCGACCCAGGTTCTAATTCTTTATTACATACATGGCATTTTATAGACCCCTCCGTCTCCTTATCTTCCCCACTCTTTTCTCTAGTGGTTGGATCACCCCTCTCATTCTCTATCTCGTCTCTTCTCTTTTTGTCCGTCCATATCCCTTTCTTGGAGTCGGTTTCATCCTCCTCCAACATCCTGGTTATCTCCTCTTCCAAATCTTCTTCACTCGTTTCTTCTTCTAGTTTCTCCTCTTCGCTTTCTTCATCTTCGCTAATTTCCTCTTCTTCGCCTTCACCCCATTCTTCCCCAAACTCTTGGTTTGATCTTTCATCCCCTTCACTCACGGTACTCACGACAGAGTAGTCGTTACCACATTCTATACATTCGCCTTCGACCCTCAAACAATCATCGTGGTAGGCCGCTCCACACTCACAGCTTAACCTTTTCTCTGGATCGGCCGGGCTTAGACATACATTGCACTTTTTCTCTGATTTTTGCTGTGATGGAGAAATACCACTCGTGCTACCTGCGGCAACGTTCTTTCCATCTTCGGACCTGTTAGGGGTAGAGGCTTCTTCAGATCTAAGCCCCGATAAAGTGGAAACTCCCGATGGTCTCTCCTCCCTTTTCTTTTCTAGTTCCTCCAATTTTTGTCCTCTGTTCTTTTTTATCTTGGAGATCTTAGGCTCTTTAAGAGGTAGTACCTTTTCGTGTTCTTCTCTACGCTTTTTCCAGTACAACGCTATTATAAAAAATATAACTATAACTATAAAAATTATATAACTCCACCAGGGAAGCAGTGGACTTTCATCTACCACCGAAATCGTCACCGCTTCGCTGTCTTCTATCCTTTCGTTTCCACACCTGATTTCAATTTGGAATTCGCCTTCCTTATCAGGTCCCCATCTGAACTCCTCTTCCACGGTCTCGTCGGGCCCGATGGTCAACTCCAAATTCATCCCAGTATTTTCTCCGTTTACGTAAAACTCGATCACTTCTTCTCCAGCTAGATCCCCTTGATTCGTCACGCTGAATTCGATCAATATCTCATCCTGTAGAGCAAAACTATCGCCTTCCTCAGGTGAGATCATCTGTAACTCAAATAAGGGTTCTCTTAAAAAATTGGCTCTCAACTCCTTATCTCCATCCATGGTTATGGTTATCTGTTCTTCTTCTGATCCATAATCGCCAGTCCACTGGTCGAAGACCCATCCCTCGTCTGGAAAGGCTTCGACCACTACGGATTCGCCGTGTGGATATGTACTTTCTCCCTCAGTGGGTGATGTCGCCCCTTCTCCGTCGATGGTGATCACAAGTTCGTGCTCCATCCTCTCAAATTCCGCTACTATGGTTTTGTCTTCGTCCATCGTGAAGTTCATCTCTTCTTCAGTTCCTTCAAGGTCTCCAGTCCATCCTACAAAATACCATCCTTCGTTTGGAAAGGCCTTCATCGTTACTTGGGCGCGCTCTTCTCGAGGAGATCTCCAACCATCTTCTACTTCCTCTCCATCCACTTCTACCGTTCCTTTTCCATCTATATCCACAGCCAATTCGAATACTTCTATGAAGTGCGCTTCTATGAACCTATCTTCATCCATGGTTATGGTTATCTCATCCCGTTCCTCATCTTCTTCAGGAACGTCTCCTTCCCACCGATAGAAACGATGATCCGCTGCCGGTTCGGCTTTTAACTCAACGCTCTCTCCTCGCGAATAATACTCGCTGTAGGGGAGTTCCGCCTCTGCGCCGTCTACCTCTATACTGCCTTGTCCCGCTGCGATATCAACTGTCAATTCTGGAGTCGGCTCGAATTCTGCCGTGACCGTATAGTCGTTGTCCATCGTGATGGTCGTCGATGCTGCATCAGTGTCCTCGATAGTTTCGGTATCACCTGTCCATTCATCGAATCTATAGCCCTCCTCAGGTATCGCTTCAAGCTGCACTACATCTCCATGCTCCCACAAGAAAGAGCCTTCTCCGGGTTCTACGACTTCACCGCCTTCCGTTGATTGGGCCGTCAAAGTGTATGTATCCATAGCAAATCTTGCAGTTATCTCGAGATCGTCTACCATCTCTATGGTTGTAATCCTAGAGTTCGCATCTCCGATGGAGCCTGTGTCTCCCATCCACTCTATAAAACTGTAGCCCGCCTCCTCGTTAGGAACCGCCTCGATATCTATTATAGAGTTATATTCAAATCCGAATTCGCCTTCTCCGGGGTGGATCACTTCGCCGCCTTCTGTCGAGTCAACATTCAAAGTATGGTGATCCACTATCTCCTCTGTCAACCGATCCAATCGGGGAGTTTCTGATCCGTCAGAGGTGGAAAATACCTGCCTGGTCCAAAGGTATTTGCCTGTCAGGTCGGCTCCTTGGTCTATATCGGGTATAGATCCGCCGTTGCTCGCTTCCTGCCAGTTGTCTGGAACGGTGGTATCGTCATCTGTGATCGAGGTATAGATTCTGATGTCCGTATTTCCCGTGGAGAATTCGTCCCACTCTATCGTGCTTCCCCCTGCATGATCCACTTCGTCAAGACTCAACGGATGAGATATCCTTTCGCCTTGTTCCTCGTAACCGTAATAATCTATGGATGCCGAACCGTCCTCACCATGTTCTTCAGGGTCCTGTCCTCCGCTGCCTCCCCCTCCCTTTGTCCATCCGGGACCTCCCATCCAGTATGCATCGTTGTACTCGCCGCTGCCGTCTTCCCCGTTCTCTTCGGAGTCGTCGGCACCGTCTCCTCCAGTGCCTGAACCTTCAGCATCCTGGCCGGGATTGTCCGCCGTACCGCCTTGGCCTCCTCTTGCACCGCCGCCGCCTCCGTATGTGGTATAACCAACCCCGTAATCATACCAACCTCCACCGCCTCCGCCTGCATCGGCGGCGGCTAAAAAAGTTCCATCCGCCAATATCTCTGTTGATCCTCCTCCACCGCCGGCGTAATCACCACCATCGCCGCCGCTGTGTCGGCCCCATCCTCCAGGACCGCCGCTGTCGGAGTATTCGCCACCTTCGCCGACCCATATCTCTAGAGTTTCGAAGTCCGAAACGTCGAACCAACCTTCGAGGGCACCGCCGTCTCCTCCAGGCGAGTACCAAGTTGCGGTACCTTCATAAGCCGCGGCGCCGCCTCCGCCCTCTAGATCTACGTAGATAGAAGTGTAATCGGAAACGTCCACTGATATATAGCCTGTATAACTTTCAGATCTTTGATGTACGTACTCAAGGATTAGTTCATCTTCTTCGACCTCTAAACCATCCATGCTGTGATGATCTTCCCATTCGATCTGACTTTGAGTAGTTCTCGAGACCTTACCGGAATCGAAAGGTCGTTGATCTTCATCGAGTGAGCATGATTCTTATTCTAAAGCTTCTTCAGTCACGAGCTCAGCCGATGAATTTACATCGAGGCTCGAAGTTAAAAAAATACTGTTGAGACTCACGGTGAGCAGTAAAAATGCGGTGAACAATATCACCAACTTCAGCCGAGGAGCTTTCGATAGCCTCATATTTCAATCATAGATATGTGTGTAGATGTATAAAAAATTTCTCAGAACCTCTTTACCATGTTTTAAAAGTCCATCAAAGATCTCTGGTTATTACTCTTTTGACCACTTTGATTGTAAACTATTTTACCGTATTTTCCTCCTCCACCGGGTTCTATATCGATATTTTCCTTTCTAAAATCCTCTATCAATTCTGCGATTTCGTCTCCCGCGGTACTTTTGATCTTATCTAACCCTGCTTCCATTAAAACTTGAACTTCATCCCCGCATTCCTGGATTAGGTCTTTCCACAAAGCGCTGACTTTTTTCGTGTTAGGACTGGAATGACCAACCGCTTTAGCTATGATCTCTTGTAATGGTATAACTGCCAAATAAGGAGGCATCTTCTCAGGCGGAACCGAATCGGCGAGTTCGTTGACTCTGTCTTTCACTCCTTTTTTTATGGAGCCGCCGCAACCGCACTTCCATTTCCTCGAGACCGCATCTTCAAAAGAATAATGTGTATAGCATCTGTTACAGGCGCTTTCGTTGTACTTTCCCTCTTCAGGAGGTAATCCTACATTACGGCTCACCTCCCCTCTTTTACCTTCGAAAAGATATCTCAGTTCTTCAAAACTTATCTCATCAATCCTTAATGAATTGAACTCTCTAGCTAGACGATAAGGAGATGGAGAATGAGCATCGGAGTTGGAAAGGTAAGTCAGATCGTGCAGTTCAGAGATCCTACCTGCATAACTGCTGTCGGCACTCAAACCGAGTTCAAGGAAGTCTACTCTATCGCTGAATTCGCCGTAAGCGGAGGAGAGTGAATCGTGGGGGCCGTAAAGGCCCGTGTAGGGCGTAAAAGCATGAGCCGGACCAAACAAACATCCACTCTCTTTTGCCATGAGTGCTAACTCCTCGCCTGAAACATGTACTCTGGGCCTGCCGTTTGAATCTATATCAGAAGAGAATCGTTTCAATCTCTCGTAAAGCTCCTCCACCTTTGAGAGCGACGGGAAAACCAATAGATGATGGACTCTATCACGGGTTTCCACTTCTCCAGAAAGCACGAATCTCATATCACCGTGAACGAAAACTGACTCTTTTTCTCTTTCTAATTTTTCTATATCTTTCCTCCAACGCGGATTCAAACAGTCACCTGTACCTAGAAGGTCTATACCCTTTTTTTCACTCTGTCTGCTCAATACTTTGAATTCCATCTTTTCCGAGACACCGTTGGAATATTTACCGTGGATATGTAGGTCCGTGTTGATAACTTTATCAGTGCTCATCGTCGTGCATGATACTGTTCTAAGAGATTAAATTTTTTGATGTGAAAGTCGACTGCTTTTTGCTGGTAAAATTTTTATAGCACCAAATTCGTGGTTTACCTTGGAGGATAAGATGGAGAGGGAGGATAAGGTGAAAAGAAAGAATTTAGAGGGTAAGAAATTGGAATTGGTCAAAGGAGACATAACAGATCAGGAAACCGATGCGGTGGTGAACGCGGCTAATAAAAGATTAACACCGTGTGGAGGTGTGGCTGGAGCTATACATAACGCCGCTGGTCCAGAGCTCTATGAGGAGTGCAAACGTCTGGGCCGATTGGAAACCGGAGAAGCCGTGATGACCGATGGTTACGAGCTTCCTGCGGATCACGTCATCCATGCCGTTGGACCTGTCTACTCAAAGACCAAAGAAGCCGAGATACTTTTAAGGAAGAGTTACAGAAATGCACTTGGGACAGCTGCAAAGAACGGTGTTAAAAGCGTTTCTATTCCGGCCATCAGCACAGGAGAATTCGGATATCCTACCGAAGAAGCTGCAAAAATAGCGTTGGACGAGATAAAAAAATTCCTTGAAAATGACGACAGTATCGAGCAGGTCAAGATGGTCCTCAACAGTGAAGAGGATTACAAAACCCACGCTGAAACAATAGAAAATATGATCGACTGAGGGAAAATAACAGAACGGCTTAAAACGATATGATAATCTACGTAAATCCCGTCTTAGAATCACTTCTGACTGCTGATGTCCTTTATACCACTAGATAGATTCTTCCCTTGTTTTTTATAGAGGATCTCTTTCTCTTTTTCGTACAGTTCATCCTGCCATTCCTGCAGGTCTATCTTTTTCCTCTCAATCTGTTCCCATTCTTCTTCTAATTCTTTTCTCTCCTTTTCTAGACGCTCTTCCTTTTGGGAGAGTTCCTGACCCCTCTGTTCAAGGTTTATCTTTTTTTCTTTAAGATTTTCTCTCATTTTCTTCACTTTTTTAGCTCTTTCTTTTAAGTCAGCTCTCTTTTTCTTCAATTTTTCTATCTTCTGTCTGAGTTTCTGCTTCGACTCACCTTGATGAGTTCGGTCTTCAGCTGAATCGTCAAACTTGCTTTCACGACTGGGGGCATATTCTTTAGAGACAGTTCCTCTTTCGAGAGTTTCCTCTTTCCTTTCCTGGATCTCCTCTTTCTCTCTTCTAACTTCTTCTTCTAGCTCTTTTACTTCCGACCTTTTCTCGTCGAGCATCCTCTCTACTTCGTTCAGTTCCTCTTTCCTTTCCTGGAGCTCCTCTTTCTCTCTTCTAACTTCTTCTTCTAGCTCTTTTACTTCCGATCTTTTGTCGTCGAGCTCCTTTCTATCGTTATCGATCTCTTCTTTTTCTTTAGCTAAAGTCCTTTCGATATCTCTCACTCTCTCTAGTTTCTCTCTCAAGTCGTTTTTTCTCTCGTCGATCCTCTGCTGTTCCTCTTGTAAATTCGACTCCTTTTCTTCTAAAGAATCTTCTTTTTCTTTCAATTCTTCTTCCCAACGAGACAATTCTTGTTCCTTGTCCTCTAATTCGGCAGCTTTACTGTTAAGATTTTCCTTTTTTTCTTCTATTTCCTGTACGAGTTCCTTTTTAGCCGATACGTTTTCCAGTTTATTTTTAGCACTATCCAAAGAATGAAAACCTAACGTTATCTCACCCTCTTTAGATTGGGTCCTCGCTTCCTCGATTTCATCTAAAACTTCAGATAGTACTGCCATTTCGATCTGTCCTTCTTCGAGTTCATCGATCTTCTGTTCAACCTTTTCGATCTCATCTATCAACTCTTCCTGACATCTAGAGCAGGGCTCTTTCGGATCAGTCAATTTACCGCATCGTTCACATTCTTTAGCCCAAACCTTTGTGTTCTGCAATACTTTCTCGGCTCTTTTCGGACCGAAACCGTCAACTTTCTGCAGTTCTTCAGTTGTCAGTCCTAAAAGTTGATCTCCATTTTCGATACCAAGTTCTTCGACCAATTTTTGTGCAGTAGAACTGCCCACGCCCGGTATTTTACTCAGGTTCTCGATGGCTTTGTTGCTCATATAAAACAAACCGCTTAATTAACAAATATGGAAATTAATAAGTTTTGCGGCTTAATTAATGAGACTTTTTATTATCTTCGGAAAAGTAGATAAAACAGGAATCAATAAGGATTAATGAGCACGTCTGGAGAGATGTCTTTTTTGACATCCAGAATCCCACTCTAGACGTGCTCATTTAACC
>PWHU01000030.1 GCA_003555395.1 Thermoplasmata archaeon | reverse complement strand
TCTATTTAGATATTCATTTCGACATCATGTAGTTGATCCCGATCTCAGAGATGTCAGTTGCATAAGAACCAGTCCTCGAGATACTCTCGATTATGTAGGAAAGAGGCGTAACGTTCTCTTTTTTTTCCTCCTTTATCTGGTTCATCAGCTCGTCGTTTTTCTTTAAAAGCTCTCCTCTCATCTCTATAGACTGGTTCAGGTCGTCGAGGTCTTCGCTGAAAAATGCTTCAGCGGATTTTTCCAATATCTCCATGGCTAGTTCACTCTCTTCCATGATCTCTTCCTTCAAGGGACCGTTGAACCCGTTCTTAAGGTTGAGAACGTTCTCGGCGATCCTTACGCCGTGGTCTCCGATACGTTCCATGGCCCTCGAGACCAACATGTAACTCAAACTCCTCTCCAGAGTGATATCTAGGGTTTCTATCAGACGGGGATTGCTCAGCACCATGTTGTAATGCTTAGTTATCATCCAAAAAAGACGATCGACATCTTTATCTCTCTGGATTATCTCATGAGCCATGTCTCTGTCGTTCTTTTTGAAAGCCTTTATGGCGTCTTCATGCATGTTCTTGACGATCAGGTACATACGTTTCAGACCTTTTTTCTGTGAAAATTCTGAAGGATCTATCAAGTCTTTCAATATAACTCTTCTATCGGATTCTTCTATCACTTCAGGTCCGATGACCATCCTTGTGAACTCCATTATCGTGCTTCTCAGGTCCGGCTCGATGTTACTCTTCGCCGTGAGTTCTATTTTAGAATGACCTGCCATGTATGTCCCTATCAATTCTCTTATCAGCGATTCTTGATCCTTGTTCGTTATGTCTATCTCCTTCACGTTCGCTTTCTTCTCGTACTCTCTCTCCGGGCTCACCACTATAGAACCGTCTTTTCTAGGTGTTAGAACGAGTGAATCTCCCGGCTCTATCTGCTTTTGCTTGACCCAGTCTTTAGGTAGGGAAACGATAAGAGTTGAACCGCCGGTTATCTGTACCTTTCTGGTCTCGGGCATGGTTGTTGAAAAAGGACTGAACTATTTAGTTTTTCTTCTTCATATTTATGAATCCCTCAAATATATAGCCGCTTTCAGGATATCTTCCACTCATTTAGATTCAAGTATCGAATCTATCATGTCGCCTACGTTCTCGGCGTGATCCGCTATAGAGTCCATCCTATCAACCACTTTGAGAAGGTGTACCGCCGTCAAAGGTTCTTTTTTATAGTTGAAAAGTTCTTTAGATATCCTTTTTTCTATCTTGTCAGCCTCGTATTCTCTATGGCTCAGTTCTTGTTGTAATTCTCTTGCCCGCTCTTTAGACTGCTTACCGAAGGATGATTTCAATAGCTCCGAAAAGATGTTCATCATCTCTTCGAACTGCTCTACCGACTCAAAAACTTTCAAAGAGAACTTCTTGAAATCCTCTTTGATCTCTTCAGGTATTTCCTCTTCCCGCATGGGTAGAAGTACACTAACATCTTCTGCATAATCTAATATGGCATCGGCCTCTTTCAGCAGTGTCAAAAAATCATCCCTAGTGATGGGCATGAAGATGAACCTTGGCAGGTTTTCTCTTATCTTGATCTTTATCTTGTCAGCTTCATGTTCTAGTTTTGAAACTTTATCGAAACACTCTTCGGCCTCTTCAAATTTTTCTTCGCTGTAAAGGTGAACGCCTTTTTTCAACTCTCTTATCGCCTTCTTGATCAGTTCTGAATGTTTGTTCAACCCGTCGAAGGGTGAATTGAACATAGCGTCTTCGAGGCTCGACCTTCTAAATTTTCCGCTCATCTTCTCACCATCTTCTTTATCCGATTTTAAATTTTGGTCTAAAGGAATTGAGACAATCCTATATATATAACTACGGATGTAACCGCGGCTATCGGGACAGTTATCAACCAAGAGACTATGATCTTCTTGATCACGGAGAGATCAAGAGCTTCCACGCCTCTAGCTAGGCCTACACCAAGAACCGCTCCAACAACTGTATGGCTGGTAGATACCGGCATGCCCACCATAGAAGCTACAAGCATAGTAGTGGCTGCGCCAAAAGTCACAGAAAACCCCCTAGTGTCGGTTAGACTTGTCAACTGAAAACCAACGGTCTTTATGACTTTATAACCCCAAGTCGAGATACCTAGCGCTAAACCTCCGCCTCCGATCAATAAAAGTATTTCACTCTTCAAGTATAACGGAACACTAGCATTCCCGAACGTATTCTCTATTATCAGCAGTATAGGACCTATAGCGTTGCCCACGTTATTAGCTCCGAAGGAAAAAGCGATGTAACAAGCCGTCAAGATCTGCAATCTCTTGAATATCTTTTCTGCATCCTCGATCCCGTTCTCTTTCTCCATCCCTTTTAGGACAGGATACTTTCCAAGATAACCGAGTATAACTGCAGGGAAAATAGAGAAAAAGGCCGCCCGGAGGGCAGATAATCTCTCACCAAACATCCTCGAAGAAAGAGCCGTATTGTATAATAAAGAAATAGAAATAATAAAGATCGTTATACCCAATATGAAGGGGACCGCTTTTTTTGCGGTGAAAAAGGGGTCCTCCGAATCAAATATTAGCCTAACTATCACCTTGAATATCAAGAATGCTGTTATCGCTCCAAATATAGGGGATGTCACCCAACTGATCACGATACGTCCCATGGTCCCCCAAGAGATTATAGCGATACCGCCCACTATCAATCCAAAACCGAACATCCCTCCTACTATGGAGTGTGAGGTCGAGATGGGCAAAGATTTCCAAGTCGCAACGGTGATCCAAAGGCCCGCTGCCGTGACTGCGGCTAAAGCACCCATCGACAATCTGTTTGAATTTTCAACCGCCGTTGTATCAAATATCCCTACCTGAACAGTAGAAGTTACGTGCTCACCCGCAAAAATCGCTCCAGCGACAGTAAGGGTGGATGCTATGATCACTGCTTGTTTGTAGGTAACGGCTTTTGAACCCACTGCGGGCCCCATCGAGTTCGCGAGATCGTTAGCCCCGATATTCCAGGCCATGTAAAGTCCAGATGCCAATCCTGCGATAAGGAGCGCCGTCGCTAAAGTGAGTCCGAACATGCAAAATTTTGAATCTAAGGCGACTATATTACATTTATCTGTATAATCTATTTAGTCTATATATGTGCTATAGAATTGCTCATGGTCGGATCACATAAATCGAGGCTCAAATTTATATAAATATAACGTTCTTGCTTTCGGTATGGAAACAGTGATCGTCCTGTTGATCGCAAGCACCTTCATCGCTTCGACGTTCGGAACGTTCACTGGGTTTGGCATCTCAACAGTCCTCATCCCGATCTTCATACTTTTCTTCCCTCCTCCCGTTACTCTGTTGATGGTCGGGATAATACACTGGTTCAACAATGTGTGGAGATTGACGCTGTTCCGTAAAGGGGTCGTCTACAAGCTGATACTCTATTTTGGTGTACCAGGGATACTGTTGAGTTATGTCGGGGCACGATTGACGGTGGAGATCCCCTATGATATACTGACGAGAGCCATAGGCTTCGTTATAATCTTTTACGTTATTTTCATCCACATCAGAGAGGAATTCGAGGTGAAAACGAGTAATAAGAACGCTATACTAGGAGGGGGTTTGTACGGTTTTTCTTCCGGTCTTTCAGGCATCGGCGGAGAGATAAGATCCATGTTCTTATTGGCCTATAAACTTCCAAAGCCCGTTTACATAGCTACTACGGGAGCCATATCTCTCACCATCGATACTACTAGGATAATAACCTATCTTTACGGTGGGGCTAGGCTTGATACGATCCTGCTTTATGGGGCTGTACCTTTGATATTTGCTACGTTCCTAGGGGCCTACATAGGAAAAAATCTGTTAAAGAAGGTCCCGAAAGAAAAATTTCGACCGATGGTGGGTATATTTTTGTTTCTCATAGCTCTAAAGATGATTATCTATCCGTGATATTTTCTTCAATTATCCGGTTATCCGGCTGCCTTCAAAATCCTCATCTCTTATGGCACTTTCAAGAGATCCTAGATCCGTGCCGTGGAGCACATAGGTATTGATATCGGCCCGTTTTATTATCCTCGCAGCCAAAGGATCGAATACGACGTTCGGCCCGGCGCCGGTTTCGCTCTTAGAGACTATCTCGATCAGTTCATCGTAGCTCAACTCCTCGAGCCTTTTCGCTCCTTCATCTTTTTTAGGGTCTGAAGTGTAAACTCCGTCCACCGAGGTGGCGTTTATGAGCCGCTTCGTTCCCAACCTTTCAGCCAGCATCGCCGCCACCGCATCCGTGGTATGTCCAGGATGGGTCCCTCCCATAACTACTATAGGATAATGGTTTCCCGCGGAGATAGCTTCGTCGAAGTCTTTTGCCGGAACAGGATAGCATTCTTTCCCTAAAGCTATTTTCAGCAGCCTTGCGTTCAAGCGGGATGTCTCTATACCTAGATGGTCCAAAGTTGCTTCGTCGGCTCCCAAGTTTCGTCCCCAATAGATGTACTGTCGAGCTATCCTACCCCCTCCTACCACGAGATAGAGATTTTTTTTAGCGATATTCTCTTTTAGCATGTCGGCCAATTCGGTCAATCGTGAAGTATCTTCATCTTCAGGAAGCAGGATCGAGCCACCGATGGATATGACGACGTCTTCTATTTCTTTGTTCATTTGAACACCTGAGAGCGTAATTTCATCGCATTATAATAAGTATTTGTTTTTGCGGAGAGCGACCAAAATTATTAATCGGTCATTTTCTTTTTGAACAACTATCATGTATGATCTAATCGTCATAGGAACGGGACCGGCGGGTTACACCGCTGCACTTTATGGTGCTAGATACAATCTCGACGTTCTTCAGATAGGAGAGATGCCTGGTGGGTTGATCTCCGAGGCGCCCGACGTCTGCAACTATCCCGGTTTCAAGAGCATAAGGGGTATGCAGCTAGCTAACAGGATGGAAGAGCAAGTGAAAGATTTAGGCATAGAAGTGGTCTACGACGAAGTGGAAAGTATCGAAGGAGAAGATCAACGTTTCGAAGTAAAAGCCACTAGAGAATCTTACCGATCCAAAAAAGTTATACTCGCTACCGGACAGGAAAGGAGGAGGTTAGGACTGGAAAGAGAAGGTGAACTCACCGGCAGAGGGGTCTCTTATTGTGCTACCTGTGATGCACCACTCCACAAAGGAAATAAGGTAGGAGTCGTCGGAGGAGGAGACGCCGCTCTAGCCTCGGCTCTTTTACTGTCGGAGCATGCGGAGAAAGTTTACATACTTTATAGACAGGACGAGTTCTTCCGGCCTGAACCTATACGTGTAAAGGAGATCGGGCAGAGAGAAAATATAGGGCCAGTCTTCGGAGTCAACGTCGAAGAACTGCTGGGAGAAGAGAAGCTCGAGGCAGTGAGACTCGACAATTCAGAGACTTTAGAACTCAACGGCCTCTTTATCGAGATAGGTTCGACGCCTAATTCAGAACTAGCTGAAGATATGGGGATCGAAGTGACAGAGAACGGTTACATAAAAACGGATGAAGAAAGAAGGACCAGTGTACCGGGTGTTTATGCTGCAGGAGACGTTATAGATTCGCCTCTGAAGCAGGTAGTTACCGCGGCCGGCCAAGCCGCCGAAGCCGCCTCCACGGCTTACGAAGAACTGAAAGAACAGGAAGTTCGATAGGTTAATTTGAAATAATACTGGTTCACATATATAGTAAGGCATGTCTAAGGGCAAGAAGATCACTTTGGTGGCCACCGTTTGGGTCATTATAATCGTGGCGGCATTGATCACTAATTCTTTTTTGCCTCCGATGCTGAAAGAAAATTTCGGCTTTTACGAGCCCTATGAATACTCTCAGATGTATATAGAAAACGAGCCTTATAGCGAACTGATCATCGAGTACGATCACGTTCAAGGCCGAGTGCCGGGTCAGGAGGCTATGAACACTCTAGAAGAAAGAGTGGAAGAGTATACCGACAAAGAAACGATAGTCAGCGAATTAGATGAAACCCTACCTCCATTAGATTCGGGTATTACCCCTCCTCGTAGACGAAGCGATTCCTACGATGGAGACGATATCTCCGATCTAGAGGACCAGTATAGGACTTACTCTAGAGAAGGCGACACCATCTCTATCTATGTATTGTATTTGGACGGAGAATGGGGAGAGAACGAGAGGGCATTAGGGCTTGCAAGGCGTCCATCCCTGATAGTGATCTTCATCGACGTGATAGAACGTTTTTCAGAGAGGACCGATATCGAGAGCCATTACATAGAAAGAGGTGTGCTGGTACATGAATTCGGCCATCTTCTTTCACTTGTAGGGATAGGATACGAAACGGACCATGAAGACTCGGATCATCCACATCACTGCGATGAAAGAGCCGGAGACTGCGTCATGGCGGCAGCAGTCGAGTATAAAGGTGAAGAAGACGAGGATCCCCCGCCTGACGATTTCTGTACTCTTTGCCTGGAAGATATAGATAGGATAAGAGAGATGGAGGACGATTTCACCTTCGCTAATTTGATCACCTACGGCGTGATAGTCGGAGAGGTCATGTTCGCTTCCGCTGTGAGCGTTGCGATAATCACGTTGGATGAGAAAGAGCCGGGATCCAAAAACACTACTTATCAAACGCCGTACCCTTACCAATACAATGATAGTTATCTAGAAAGAGAAAACATGAGACGATTCAAGGAGAACGATCATCTCAGAGATGATGACGAGTTTTGATCAGGATAGAGACTTGGCGACGAGAAGTCAAAAGCGATCTAAAGAAAAAAGTGATTTTTAGCCTAGCTTTTCTCCGGCTTTTCTAGTTTTCATCCTTCATCACCTCTTTCGATATGGAGATAGACAGTAGAACTTACCTCCTCGGGAAGACCGGCGACAACGGCTTCGAGCTTCAGTGTAAATTCTTCTCCCATGTTCTCATGAGGCATATCCCAATCTAACTGTGCCTCTACATCGAATTCATTAGAATGGACATCGAAAGCTTCGTAAGCATAGTGGTCAGGACTCACTGTTATAACTCCTGATCTGCGTTTTTCAGAAGGCCATAATTCACCTTCAT
>PWHU01000135.1 GCA_003555395.1 Thermoplasmata archaeon | reverse complement strand
TGAGACACGACTTGGGAAACAAATTACAGATAACCATGGGATTCTTAGAACTCCTACAAGACTCGGAGATCTCGGGAGAAGATAGAGAATTCCTCGAGGACTCTCTCGGCAGTATAGAAGAAGGTATAGAACTGATAGAAAACGTGAGGACTCTACAAAAGATAGAATCCGATAGAAAAGGCGGAGATATAGAACCTATTGAACTGAAAAAAGTCATAAAGGAAAGTGTGAGGCGTTATGACGATCTGAGAAAACAACTGGACTTTAAAATCAATAATCATATCGATCAGAAGAACGTGGTTAAGGGCGGAAAGATATTGAAGGAACTGTTCGCCAATATCCTCGAGAACTCATTGACACATTCTGGAGGAAATAGGATAGACATCTCGTCAGTCCAAAGTGAAGATAAAGTGAAAGTTATCATCGAAGACGACGGGAAAGGTATCCCTGACGAAATCAAAGACAAGATAACGGAAAAAGGATATCAGGGCGAAGATTCATCCGGATCCGGCTTGGGGATGCACTTGGCAAATAACATCGTAGAGACTTACGACGGAAAGTTAGATGTGAAAGATTCGGAGTTGGGCGGGACAAAATTCGAGATAGTTCTGAACAAGTACTTTAATTGAATCGCCAATCCAAAACTATAAATCAGCTCAAACTCCTATACTATTATGGTCAATATCCTGGTCGTAGATGATGAAGATAGGATGCGTAAGCTCATCAAAAATATACTTTCTAGAAGATACGAGATCGCTGGTGAGGCCGAAAACGGAGAAGAAGCGGTGAAAAAATTTGAAGAGCTAGATCCTGACGTTATAACCTTGGATATCATGATGCCCGAAAAAGACGGACTCGAAGTCCTGTCCGATATTAAGGATAAAGACCCTTCAAAGAAAGTGATCTTGATAACCGTCGTTTCTCCCGACGAAGACGTTCCTCAAGAGATGATAGATAAGGCGGATGCCTATATAGTAAAGCCGGCGAAGAAAAAACAATTGCTCGATGCTCTAGAGGATGTTTTGGAGAACGATAAACCTTATTGAACGTTTTTAACTCGTCTTTTTCAACTCGTCCTTGCATTTATCTTCCCATATCATCATCCTTCTTTCAGAGAAGATATTGTATGCCTCTTTTAGATCATCCTCCCATCCCTTTTCATCATTTCTTTTCTTGAGAAGGCCTAGATGATACAAAATTTTAGCTTTACTTCCATCGTTTTCTCCATCGACACAACTGTCCAAGGCATCTTCTAATTTGTTTTTGGCCTCGGAGAATTCATCTTTGTTTAAATATGCTTTAGCCGCTACCCATCTAGATTTTATCAAGATCTCTGTGTTCGCATCGCTTTGAGCTTTAAGCCAAATATCGGAAGCGTTTTTCAAAGCAGCTCTCAGATCGCCTGATTCTATAGAATCTAAGACCAGTTCGTATTCTATGGAGAATCTTCTATCACCATATTCCACTACGTCAAGAGCGTTTTCGTGATACTTCACAGCATCTTCAATATCACCTTTCTCACGACACATCTCACCCAATCTTTCTAGAACCGACGGAATATGATACGCTTGTCTTGGAGCCGCTATACATTTTAGACTGTTTTCATAGCATTTGATGGCTCTTTCGATCTGTCCTTTTTTCTGATTTATCAATCCCATATGGTAGTAGATAACGCTGATCCCGTTTTTATCTTCTAATTCCCTGCATAGGGACAGACTCTTCCCATAATAGTGCAGTGCTTGATCCAGTATGTCGTCGGAGGTCTTGTATATGACGCCAAGATTGTCGAAAGGCATCTCAAAATCTTCGTGCCCGTCTCTATTTTTTTTCAAATTAGCACATCTTTCGTAGAAATTAAGAGCCCTCTCCAGGATATCTTCTTCATTCATATCCTCCCTCAATTCTACAAGGGATTCCGGTATATCTTTGCCTTCGATCTTTTTATCTTCACTTTCAAGAGTATAAATCAGATATTCCACAAGATTTTCGGCCTCGCTGAATGGCAGTACCACCGAACCCAATTCGTTTATCGCTTCACCTAGAACCTCGTCTTTGCGGTTCATTTTAGCTAGGTCTATCTCCTCTCTAAATACATCTAAAGCTTTAGATTTTTCTCCCTTTTCCATCAAAATCCAACCCTTGAGTTCTAGTAATCTACACCTTTCGTTTATATTTTCTTCTATCCGATTCAAACCTTTTTCAATATACTCAAGGGCTCTATCGAGATCATTAGTCTCAAAGAAGAGGGATGCCAACTTTCTATTCATCCGTTCTTCCTGGGCTTCATCAAGCGGTTCCTCGTAGAGTTCTTCGTTTAATTTTTTACTTCTTTCATATCTCTCTGTCAGCCTGAACAGATCGGCTAATTTTTCCGATATTTTCTTTTTCTCTGCTTCGATATCCCCAGATGAGTTCTCTATCAGCTCTAGGCCTTTTTCGTAAAAATCGATGGAATCTTCGTAAGCGTACTGCTGTTGAGCTTTTTCACCAGCTTTCATGTAATACTCGATTGCCTTAGAGTATTCCTCTGCTTCTCTGTAATGATACGCTAACGTAGAATATTTTTTACCCTGTTCAATGGATTTTTTCTTTTCCAGCTGGTCCGCCACTCTCTCGTGTAATATCTTTCTCTTCAAGTTTTTCATATCTTCTAAGACCGCATCTCTCACTAAACCGTGTGAAAAGTGAAATATCTCGTCGCCTGATTCCTCATACCAAAGTTTAGAATCCAATAGAATATCGATATGATCCAATATCCCAAACTCGTCGGAATCAGAGAGTTCGACAAGTAAAGAGAAAGGAACGCTGTTGCCTATAACGCTTCCGATGTGAAGGATCCGCTTGGTATCGGGCTCGAGACGGTTTACTCTCCTTTCTATGACCGGTCGTATGATATCTGGGACCGTGATATCGTCTCCACTCGAGGGGGACACGTCGTTTTCGAGGTCGAGGAGACCTTCTTCCTGCATCTGCTTGATCGTTTCCTTCACGAAGAGAGGATTGCCTTCCGTTTTTTCATGTATGAGATCTATGAATCTTTGAGGGACCTCTTCTCCTTTGACCATGTCTCGAATCATTTCACCAGTGTGTTCTTTTTCAAGAGGTGACAGTTCTATTTTTTCACATGTGTCCCTCCTGATAGATCTATGCAAAAGATTTTCGAGAGGATGATCGGTAGAAATTTCAGTAGGACGGTAAGCTACTATGAATAGGATCGGTTCCGATTCGATCTTATTGACCATATATGAAAATATATCTACTGTAGCCTTATCGGCCCAATGTATATCATCTAAAAACACCACAAATGGATTCTGAGAAGCTATCTTTTTAATGCGTTTAGTCGATTCGTGAAAATTGGCTTCTTTTTTAGAGTTGAACATATCTTCCGCATCATTCGGCTTATCTGTACTCTTACCCAAAAAAGCCATGGGCCTTCCTTCCAGATCAGTTTCGGTTTTATCCATGTGTTTTTTAAAGGCCTCTTTGAAGGGATGGTAAGGTTCGGAAGATTCTATCTTGCTAGTACCCATCAAAAAATCGAAATTTTCTTTTATTATGTGATGCTTGAATTCTGAAACAAGGGTTGTTTTTCCTATGCCGGCTTCGCCCTCTATAAATACTGAATGGGCTTTTCCTTTTTTCACAGCTCTCAAAATATCCTTTAATTCGTCCATCTCTTCTTCTCGATCTACGAATATATCTTTTTCTCTGGTCGACATGTATTCCATCGTTGTGAGATTTCTTTTCATCATATAAAGAATTTTTCCGAGCTTTGTGGATCACAAATCCCTGTAGTTCTCTGTCAGAGGAAGCGTGCCCCTGTATTCGATGACAGAACCAGTATAAGCCAATTGTACTGCATGGACTTCGATCCCACCAGCAAGAGCGGTCTTAAAGGCCTCGGCAAAATTTGGATCCCTGTCCTCGTTCGGCTCAAAGACGACCGCGTCGGGTCTGAAGACTAGGAAGAGTAGAGCTGAGGAGGTTCCTTCATCTTCAAGCACACGGGTCAATTCTTCAACGTGCTTTGTTCCTCGCTGTGTAGGCGCGTCAGGGAATAGTGCTACTTCGTCTTTAGCCAAAGTGCAACCTTTTACCTCGACCCATACGGCTTCGTCACCTCTCTTCAGGAAAAAATCGATCCTGCTGTCACCAAGTCCTTTCTCCGCTTCGTAGCTCTTTATGTTTTTAAATGGACTCGTATCCTCGTTTTCTAAAATTTTTTCAGCTATGACCCGATGGTAGCCAGAATTTACCAATATCCAATGATCTTTAACTTTACCTGCTAACAAACTCCAATCGGTCTTTCTGTTTTCATTTTTTGCTCTCTCAAGAAGAACCTCGTTACCCGCGTACAATATCTCGTTCAAACGTCCAGGATCTCTGATGTGCACATCTTGTGACGAGCCGTCTAACATTTCTACAGTGCCGAGAAAACGGTTCTTTCTTTTTTGAAAAATTCCTCGTGTATCATGTGGGATCTCTAATAGGGGTCTGTTCATTTTATCTTTTCCAAAATTATGGCGGGACAGAGATCTCTTACGCCTTGGATCTTGCCGACCTTATCGGTCATTATCTTAGAGAGATGTTCGTTATCTTTTGCCCATATCTCTGACATTATCATGTGGTCGCCTGTAGACTTCGCCACCCATTTGACCTCGTCTATTTCACTCAGATTCTCGACGGCTTTCAAAAAATATTCTGGTTCTACATCTAAACCTAAAAAAGTGACCATGTGATACCCTAAACGAGATGGATCGATTTCTACCGTGAATCTTTTTATTATGCCCCGCTCTTTCATCCTGTCTATCCTTTTTCTGACAGTAGCTTCGCTGACTTCTAACTCGTCTGCGATCACGGTGTAAGGAGTTCGTGAATCTTTTTCGAGTGTTTCGATTATCTTTTTATCTTTTTCGTCGAGTTTATCCATCTTAACTAAAGGTATGGTTCTGTTCTATTTAATATTTTTTAGTGATTCGAACAAAAAATACTTATACTTCGCACATATTAGGGCGTTATAACCGGAAGTGAGACGGGTATGGTAGGTAAAAGCATATCGCTGATGGATGTCAAAAAAAATTTGTGTGAAAAACACGGAGTCCCAAAGTTTAATTTAGGTGAACGTTCATTACCTTTCTATCGAGATGAGAGGGTTTATCGTCTCGCAGGAGGAGGAGATAAAATATGATTAAAGATGAAGATGTAGAGAATATAAGCTTTGAAGAGATGGTAAAAGGTGCAGTTAAAGCGGAGATAAACGCTAGAGAAGTCTATGAACACATGGCTGGAAGAGTAGATAATTTCGTCATGGTCGAAAGATTTGAATTCCTTGCTGGCGAAGAAGAAAAACATGAGGGTTTTTTAAGAGATATATACGAAAGCTTAGTATCTAAAAAAGAGATCGATCCAGACCAAGAAACACCCGTGCCCTTGCCTTACATCAGATACGGAAAAGACGTGGATGAAAGCGAGATAATCGAGCAGGCGATGGACGCCGAGATCGCTTCCCGGGATTTCTACAAGAAAATGGCGGAAAAAGCAGAAAATGTTGGTCTCGAAAAGAATCCTAAAAAACTGTTGATCTATCTCGCAGGGATGGAACAGAACCACTACCAGATATTGAAGAACGAATTCGAGAGGATGAGCGAGTTCGAAGAGTTCGACGAGTATCATCCTGGGATGCACTTAGGGCCTTAGAGGTGTGTATGTATGGCTAAATGGAGATGTACCGTTTGCGGATATATATATGACGAGGAAAAAGGCGACGAGAGCAACGATATAGAACCAGGAACTGAGTTCGATGAACTTCCTGACGATTGGGTCTGTCCTGTCTGTGGAGCGCCGAAAGAAGATTTTGAAAAAATAGAAGATTAAAATGGAGGTATAATATATGGAAGAAAAACCTGAAGAGATAAAGGAGGGCGTGAAAGCTCCCGATTTTACGCTGGAAGATCAACACGGGGACGAGTTCACTTTGAGCGACTATAAGGGCAGAACTAAAGTATTATTGTCGTTCCATCCTCTCGCTGGAACGAGTGTGTGTGCAAAACAGATGATTTCTCTTGAGAAGAGGAACCATAAGTTCCAGGAATTGAACATGATCCCGGTGGGGATCAGTGTGGATTCGGTCCCCGCCAAGAAGCTTTGGTCTGAAAAACTAGAGCTTGAAGATCTGCGCATACTTTCCGATTTTTGGCCCCACGGCGAGGTTGCCAAAAAGTACGGCCTTTTCGACGAAGATAAAGGGTTCTCAAAAAGAGCTAACGTTCTGGTCGATGAAGATCAGGTCATAGCTTTTTCCAAAGTTTATCCTCTTGGTGAAGCTCCTGAGTTCAGAGAGATTATTTCTTTCGTTAAGGAGAAAATGTAAATGTATATGAAAGGAGGTGAAAATATGTCAAAAATAGAAGATATGTATCAAAAAGACGATTGGAAGACGGAAAAGCACGTACCAGTGATCGAAGTGGAAGAGAAGGGAGACGAGATGAAAGTCAAGGCCAGCGTTGGAAGAAAAGAGGTAGCGCATCCGAACGAAACGGAACCCCATATCAGGTGGATCGAGCTGTACTTCAAACCTGAAGGGGAGGAATACCCTTATCAGTTGGGAAAATACGAGTTCACGTCACACGGCGAATCCGTTAAAGGTCCGAACACTAGTACGGTTTACTCGGAACCGGAAGTGGTGAGCGTATTCAGCACCGATAAATCAGGTACTCTGATAGCGAACTCGTACTGTAACATCCACGGATTGTGGAGTAACGAAAAAGAATTGTAAAAAGGAGAGTAGATAAAATGGAAGAAGAAAAAAAGGGCATGCCTTTGATAGGCGATAAGTTCCCTGAGATGACCGTACAGACGACGCACGGCGAGATAAAACTGCCGGACAAGTTCAAAGGACAGTGGTACATACTGTTCTCGCATCCGGCGGATTTTACACCGGTTTGTACTACAGAATTCTATGCATTCCAGAAAAGGTACGATCAATTTAGAGAGCTGGATACCGAGCTCATAGGTCTCAGCATAGACCAGGTGTTCAGTCATCTAAAATGGGAAGAATGGATCGAAGAGAAGATGGGAGAAAAGATAGAGTTCCCGATAATAGCGGACGGCAGAGGTAAAGTAGCGGAAAAACTGGGCCTTATACACG
>PWHU01000189.1 GCA_003555395.1 Thermoplasmata archaeon | reverse complement strand
GGGTTAGGGATCATATCACTGCTGTAGGGTCCTGGAAGCCTACCCTCTCTTGCAAAATGGTAAAGAGCGGTGACGAAAACGCTTTTCATGGCTGAGTAAAGAGCAAAAATGACCAAAATGTAAATCACTAAGAGTACTAAAACGATCAATATAGGTACTCCTGCAAACAGGGCGATAATGAAGATACCGATGCCAAGCAATCCAAAAAGTAAAAATATTATCCCGAAGCCGATCCTTCCAGTGATAGTTTCTCCCCATGTCTGCTTGAATAAGGATGCGCTGTTCTTCACCGATGAAATTACTCCTTCCTTTTCAAGGAGAAGTACCGGCAGTATAAAAAAGGTGACATAGGTCCAAGCCATGCCTAAAAGACCTCCGGCTAATCTTCCAGCGGTGCCAAATTTTCTTCTGAGTAATCCTTTAACCAGCCTGATAAGCACACCAACTGTTGCGGCGATCAATGCCCACCCTAAAAGTTTAGTGGACTTACTCAAAGCTATGCTTAAGCCTTCGCCGAAATCGGGGGTTCTACCTCTAAATTTTTCGGCCGAATAAGCTACGATCGCCGCGTTAAACAAGATACCGACAAAGGTTAAAATGACGTAGACCACGAAAAAGAGAATTATGACCAAATAATAGTTTTCTACCGGCATCATGAAAAGATAGAACGGGATTATGAATGATGCGAAGATTATACCGCAGATGATAAGACTCGCGATGGGATAGAGCATGAGTTTTTTCTCCGACATCACGACTCCCCAGCTCGTTTTCATCAGACTCCAGGCCCTAGACATCCTTGCAAAGAACCTAATATTTTTACCTCCTATTATCCTCTTTTAAATGTTCCTAAACTGCGTATTACTGTGTATTATATGATGAGTTCGTATATTTATAATTTTGTGTTCATGTTGTCACGTAGTGCTTCCACTATAATTTGAGCAATACTAGATTGAACCCTATTATCTTCGCAAGACAAGTCTTATTTATCAGTTGATGATAAACATCTCCGCATGTTGATCTCCATCGACATAGGAGGGACTTTCACCGATTTCGTTGTTTTAGACAAAAATATAACCCACTTCAAAGTCCCTTCCACGCCTACGTCTCCCGAAAAGGCGATACTCTACGGCCTGAAAAAAGAAGATGTTGAGATCGAAGAAAGTTCCGAGATATTTCACGGAACCACGGTAGCTACCAACGCTTTTCTGGAAAAAAAAGGCGTAGAAACCGCTTTCATCACAAACAAAGGTTTTGAGGATATACTGTTCATAGGAAGGCAGGATAGACCCGAGCTTTACGAATTGAACGTAAGAAAGCCGAAACCGCCGTTGAAAAGAGAAAATACGTTCGGTATCTCATGTAGGATGGATCCTAACGGTGATATCATCGAAGACGTTTCAGAAGAAGAAGTCGTTAAAATAGCGGAGAAAATAAAAGAAAAAGGTCTGTCGGCTTCTGTTTGTTTACTACACTCGTACAAGAATTCGATCTTGGAAAAAAAAGTGGGAAAAATTTTGAAGCGACACGACATCGATCACTCTCTCTCCTGTGAAGTGACGGGAGAATTCCGCGAATACGAGAGGGGTATGACCACACTTCTCGACGCTTATCTTAAGCCTTGTATAGAAGACTACTTCGACTCCGTAACTGAAATATTGGGTAAAGAGCCGTACATAATGAAATCTGGAGGAGGACTCGAAAAAGCATCAAAGGTGAAAGCGGTGGACTGCCTTTATTCAGGTCCCGCTGGAGGAGTCTCTGGAGGTGCCTACATATCTAAGATTATGGACGTCGATAACATCATCACCTTCGATATGGGCGGCACGAGTGCGGATATGGCGGCGGTGATAAACGGTGAGATGGCCTGGAGAGACGAAGGTGAGATAGACGGTTTTCTCATACAAACGAAGATGGTGGACATAGTCACTGTGGGCTCCGGCGGCGGTAGCATAGCCAGAAAGGACGAGGGCGGCGCCTTGAGAGTCGGACCGGAGAGTGCGGGAGCTGAACCCGGACCCGTCTGCTACGGAAGAGGCGGAGAAGAACCTACGGTCACGGACGCGCTGCTCCTTATGCGCTATATAGACCCTGATTATTTTTTAGGTGGAGATATAGATCTAAAGATGGAGAAGACTAAGAGCGCGGTAGATAGACTAGCGGAAGAACTACAGATGGATCGGGAGGAGACCCTGTTGGGGATATTTCGTGTGGCGAACTCCAAGATGGCTAGGACCATGAAGAGCATCACCGTGGAGCGAGGTTTAGATCCAGAGGATTTCTCCATATTAGCTTTCGGAGGTGCAGGTCCTCTACACGCTGCCTTTTTGGCCGAAGAACTCGGGATGAAAAAAGTGATAGTTCCGCCCATGGCAGGTGTTTTTTCCGCCTTGGGTATGGTCACGGGAGACGTGGTCCACGACCACAGCAGAACGGTTCTAACCTCAATCGACGATCAGGCGGGCCTGGACGAAGCCGTAAAGAACCTAAGAGGGCGAAGCGAAGGCGAAAAAAAGACGGTGCTGCTCGGTCTTCGTTATCAAGGGCAGAGTTATCACTTGAACGTTCCATACACCTCGAAAGAAGAAACAGTCGAAAGATTTCATCAAGAACACGAGAGGAAGTACGGTCATTCAGATCGCGATAAGGATATAGAGGTGGTCAGAGTGCACCTAGAGGTGAGAAAAGAGAGAGAAGTCGAGAACATACCTTATCGAGCTGAGAAGGGAGAACATCCTCCCGATAGGGGATGTCTTTTCCCTGGTGGATGGGAAAAAACCTCCATATTTTATCGGAAACATCTCTCTCCAGGAGTAGGATATGAAGGACCTAGCGTCATAGAGGGTGAGAACTCTACCGTTCTTGTGCCTCCGGACTGGGAGTGGAGATGTTCCGACCGGGGCATAATCATCATGGAGGAAATATCATGATCCCTTTGAATAAAAGAAAATTGTCTCCCACTCAGTTAGAAGTGATGAAGCACGCTTTTACCGCGATCCCTGAACAGATGGGGGCCGCACTTCAAAGGAGTGCATACTCGCCCAACATAAAGGAGAGGAAGGACGAATCCTGCGCCCTATTCACCGCCGATGGGAAGATGATAGCCCAAGCGGAACATATTCCAGTACACTTAGGGGCCATGCCCAGCGCCCTAGAAAGCGTTGTAAAAACATGCGAGATGAGAAAAAAAAGTCAATTCATATTGAACGATCCTTATTCAGGGGGTACACATCTTCCAGACGTTACCGTGATCAAACCCGTTTTTAGAGATGAAAAGAAGTTAGGCTATGTGGTGAATCGAGCTCATCATGCGGATATCGGTGGCGAGACTCCGGGATCGATGCCGGGAGACAGCAAAGGATTAAGAGAGGAAGGGATCATCATCCGGCCTAGACCGGTTGTAGAAGATGGAGACCTGGTAAAAGAAGTGGCGGACTTATTAAAGACGGTGCGCTCCCCGGAGGAAAGGCTCGGTGACCTGAAGGCGCAGTTAGGCGCCAACGAGAAAGGTGCGGAGGAATTCGTAAAAACGGTTGAAAGATTCGGATACGATACGTTTGATCAATTCCAAAATGAGATACTGGATTATTCGGAGGAAAGGACCAAAAAGATGATAGAAAGGGTCCCGCGAGGAGTTTACTCGTCAGAAGATTCTATGGAATGGAAGGATGAAGTGGAACTCAAGGTGAAGATCGAAGTTGACGAAGACGAGATGCGATTCGATTTCTCCGGCACTTCCTCTCAGGTAGAGGGGAACATAAATGCACCGAAACCCGTCACCTTTTCCGCGGTCTATTACGTGATAAGATGTCTTCTGCCAAAAGACGTTCCAGTCAACGGTGGATGTTATCGACCTTTGAATATCCAGATCCCAAAGGGTTCGCTTCTTAACCCGAAGGCTCCAGCGGCTGTTTCCGCAGGAAACGTGGAGACCTCGCAGAGGGTAGTAGAACTTTTATTGAGGGCTCTTTACGAGATCTTTCCGAAAGATATCCCCGCAGAAAGTCAGGGGACTATGAATAATCTTACCATAGGAAACGAGAGATTCACTTATTATGAAACCATAGGAGGGGGAGCAGGAGCTTCGTTTAGTGGTAACGGTGAAAGCGGCGTTCACGTCCACATGACCAATACCAAGAACACGCCTATAGAAGCGCTAGAGAACGATTATCCTCTGAGAGTCGAGGCGTACAAGTTGAGAACGGGTTCAGGCGGGAGCGGAAAACACACCGGCGGTGAAGGGATCGTAAGAGAGATCACATCGTTGGAAGATGTCCGCGCATCCATACAGTCCGAGAGGAGAATAAAGGGTCCTAGTGGCGCAAACAACGGCGGCGACGGAAAACCTGGCAGGAATCTTATCTTGAAAAAAGGGGAGGATCAGTTCAAAGAGCTGAAAAGTAAGGTCAACTTGAATATGAAAAAGAGCGAAACCATAAGGATAGAAACACCCGGAGGAGGAGGTTGGGGTAGGTTAGAAAAATTTAAGTGAGTCGAGCTATTAAGAGGCGGCAGAGGAAAAGATCGGTTCGATAAAACAGGTTTATAGTGGAAGACAAAACCTCTTTGTAATTCGGTTTTGTCATCCACTGCTAGTCAAGGACACTAAAAAAGCAAAGAAAAGTCGTGTCCTTGACTATAAAGAGATAAAAAAGAGTGGTATCATGGCAGAAAAAACGGAATATTTAAGAGAAAAGTACGAAGAGATGAAGGAGCAGGGACTCACCTGGACGATCAGAAATCTAGAGGGTCCGTCGCAGCCGCACGTTACCGTGGACGGTAAAGAATGTATAATGCTGGCGTCCAACAATTATCTGGATCTGGCCAACCACCCGCGACTTAGAGAAGCGGGGAAAAAGGCTATAGAAGAGTACGGTGCCGGAGCGGGTTCCGATTGGTCGATCGCAGGAACGATGGACATCCATGAAGAATTATGGGATAGGATCGCCGAATTCAAAAAAACCGAAGCAGGGATGACTTACCAAACCGGGTTTGCGGTGAACGCTGGATTGGTACCTCAGCTGGTCGGCAAGGGAGACGTTCTGATCTCCGACGAGTTGAACCACGGCAGCATAATCGACGGTATCATGATCGCGCAGAGGATGTACAAAGCCGACAAGATGGTCTACAGCCATTCAGATATGGGCGAACTAGAAAAATGCCTGAAGAAAGCTGAAGAAGAGGGTTACGACAAAAAGGTCGTTTTGACCGACGGCGTTTTCAGCATGGACGGAGATATAGCTAAGATGGACGAGATCCAAGAGCTCGCGAACGAATACGGCGCTCTCACCTACGTTGACGATGCTCACGGCGAGGGGGTTCTTGGAGGGGGGCACGGTATCGCTAAAGAGTTCGACGTGGAAGACGACATCGATATCCAGATGGGGACATTCTCAAAAGCCTTCGGTGGTTTTGGAGGGATGTTAGCGGGCACTGAAGGACTGATCAAATTCGCATACAATACGTCAAGATCATGGCTACTGAGTGCGGCTTTCCCTCCACACGTCGCGGCCATAAACATAGAAGCTCTAGATATCGTAGAAGAAGAAGACGACAGGGTCAAGAAGTTGTGGGACCTCACGGAGTACTTCAAGGGCGAACTCGAGAGCATGGGATTCGACACCGGCTTCAGCGAAACGCCTATCGTGCCGACAATGGTAGGAGACAGCAAGAAATGTCAGAAGTTGGCTAACAGGCTATACGACGAAGGTATCTTCGGTTTAGCTATCGTCTATCCCATGGTAGCTAAAGGCCAAGCTAGGATAAGGAATCAGATAAACGCGGGACTCACCAAAGACGACTTGAACGAGGTACTGCGGGTATACGAAAAGCTCGGAAAAGAGCTGGACCTGATCTGAAGCTTCGAAAATTTACCGGGGTATACAACACTCTTCTTTTTTATTTTTCAAATTTTTTGTATATACTAGCTATTTCTTCGGCTATATCTCTCATGTCTTTTTCGTCAAGACCTCTGCGTGTCACTTCAGAGGTGCCGATTCTTCCAGTTATATCGACGAAGATGTTCTCCTCTTCTAGTCTTTTACAGAATCGCTTTGAAGTTTTCCACTCCATGTCTAAAAATATCTGGTGTGATTCTGTGTATCCTTTTTTGGCGAATCTTACCGGAACTCCGGATTCATCCAAAAAGGACGCGAGTGCCTTGGCGTTATCCACCACCCTTTTACCGTACCGCTTATCTTCGAGCATCTCTTCCATGGTTATGCCGAGGGCGGCTATCCTGTTAACGTGAGGATTATCCACCAAGCCTATACCCGTCTCCAGGTCTATGTCGAGATATTCTCTTATCTTGTGGGCGTACTCCTCTTCGTTGGTCAGTATGAGACCGCCTTGGGGCCCATAAAAAGATTTGTGTGTGCTGCCTATTAAGACATCGGCTCCCTCTTCAAGAGGGGACTGAAATTCTCCAGTGGCTATCAAGCCGAGAACGTGCGATCCGTCGTAGATGAGGGGGCGATCCTTTTCAGACATAAAACCGGATATGTCTCCTACAGGATGTGGAAACGGTATGTAAGAAGCGCCCAATATGGTGAGATCGGGTCTTTGGTCCTCGTAAATCTTTTCGGTTCTTTCCACGTCTATCTCGTACGAATCCTTCTTTACGGGTAGATCGATCCTGCCGCGGTCGAACTTCTTCAATCCCAGAGGATAGCCGCCGTTATCAAAGGGTATCATGGCCACATTATCTCCTGGATCGGTGAAAGAGAAGAGGGCGTTGAGATCACAGATATTACCAGAGATAGGCTTGATGAAGGCATATTCAACGTTGAACAATTTTTTTGCTAAAGCTTCAGTTCTCTTCAGGATCTTCCGGATATGTTCGGTACCACCGTAATAGTCGGAATGGTATCTCCCGGAGAGGTCAGAAGCGAGAGTACTTCTCGCCTCTCTAGAGAGGATGTTCTCGGATGCGATGAGATTCAAACCGTTCTCTCTCATTTCTTCATGTTGCTCTATCAGTGAAGTTATATCTAACCTAGCCATAATATCACCTATGTTTCACATATCTTTTATTCTTTCGTGTTTACGGTCATTATAGTGGAAGTTGTAACTTTTTGAAACAAGTTACGAACTCCACAACTTGTATAGGAGGGAGTAGGGGCCTTATACCCCCAACGCCTATGCAGTTCACATAGGCTGGGGTGTAGGCGATCATCCACAACTGAGGCATTACGTCCTCGTGGACTAGCCTG
>PWHU01000106.1 GCA_003555395.1 Thermoplasmata archaeon | reverse complement strand
TTCCGGGCTGATACTGTCTCTGGGATAAGTAAAACCCTCCTTTCGATAGGATTTCCCGGACTTCTTCGATAAGTTGAAGTCGGTTCATCAGTATCTCATTTAGGTCGAGGTTCTATATAAAGGTAAGGTCCTCGTTATTTACCATACTATCAATCGCCCATCTTCTTTCCTAGGGTTTTCTTCCAGGATTTTCTGATCCTCTTTAAGCCTATGTCGATCAGCGGTTCTCCGTTGACCATCACTTTAAAATTTTTGCCTCCGGTGGTTCCTAATTTTTTCAGCGGAACTGAAAATATATTTTCGAATTCTTCCTGATCGTCTCGATCCACTTCCACTATCCATCTGGTGCAGCTCTCAGAAAAGAGGTGCTTATCGGGCCTCATATCTGTTTCGATTTCCGCATCGACACCCATGTCGCCAGCGAGGCACATCTCCGATAGAGCTACGGCGAATCCGCCCAGGGATATATCGTGGCAGCTGCGTACAAGACCTTTCGAGTGAGCTTCAAGCATCTCCTGCATGCTCCTTTCCAAGATATCTACTTCTACCTTAGGGGGTCTTGCGCTCTTTCCTCCCGCCATCTTATAGTATTCTGAACAAGCCATCTCTTCCTTCGTCTTTCCTATAAGGTAAATTACGCTGTTCTCTTCTTTAAGGTCCATGGTGGTGGCTTTCCTCACATCGGCTATCAAGCCGCATCCCAGGATAGAAGGCGTTGGTTTCACCGCACCTTCCTCCGTTTCGTTGTAGAAACTGACGTTACCCGAGACGAAAGGTATGTTCAAGGGCCGAGCGACCGCTTCCAAGCCCTCCGCGACCCTTTTGAAGTCGCCCAGCCTTTTTGGTTTTTCTGGATTGCCAAAATTCAAGCAGTCCGCAAAGGAGTGTGGATCCGCCCCAACGGCAACGAGGTTCCGTATCGCTTCGTCCAACGTCGCCATGGCCCCTGCTTTAGGATCGAGCGAAGTAGAAGACGGCAGAACGTCCGTCGTGATGGCTATGCCTTTAAAAGATCCCTCCAAGGGTTTTATCACCGAAGCATCGCCGGGACCCTGTTTACCTAGGACGCCCTGGAGTGGTTTTAAAACCGTATTTTCTCTCACCTCGTGATCGTACTGTCTGATAACCCACTCTTTACTGTTGATGTTGTCTCTTCTCAATAATCTGAGTAATGTTTTTTCATAATCTTCAGGTTCCCCCGGATCTTTTTCCTTCACTTTCTCCGTGTAATCCTCAATCTCGATAGGTCTGCAGTATGTCGGTCCTCCGGTCTGAAATTCCAGGTCCAGATCCATTATATTTTCATCTTCATAGTAAACTTTTACTCTCTTCTCGTCGATGACCTTTCCTATCCTCGTCGCCTCTACGTCCCACTTTTTGCAGATGTGCATAACCTCTTCAACATCTTCCTCTTTTACCGCGTACATCATCCTTTCCTGACTCTCGGAAACCCATATCTCCCAAGGTGCCATGTCTTCTTCTTTGAGAGGAACTTTATCGATCTGTACTTCCGCTCCGTACCCTCCGGCTAAAGCCATCTCGCCTGCCACGCAGGACAAGCCGCCGCCGCCGAAGTCCTTCATCCCCTGCAGTAAACCTTTCCTGTTCAACTCCAAGCTCGTATGTATAAGCGGCTCTTTGGTTATGGGATCGCCGACTTGTACCGCCCCTATATCCTCTTCTTCCGAATCTTCATGCAATTCATCGGAGGCAAAAGTGACTCCGTGGATGCCGTCTCTCCCTGTCTTTCCACCGGCCATGATGAACACGTCGCCTGGTTCTTTAACTCTACTGCGTATGAGTTCGTCTTTCTTCGCTATACCTACGCAGCCGACATTTACGAGACAGTTGGACGTATAACTCTTATCGAAGTAAACCATGCCCGCTATCGTCGGTATGCCGAGCCTGTTTCCATAATCGCTTATGCCGTGAACCACGCCGTTGAAAAGATATCTAGGATGTTTTGTACCTTCAGGAAGTTCATCATGATCCATATCTAAAGGGCCGAAGAACAGAGGATCTACAAATGCCAAAGGTTGTGCGCCCATGCAGGCCACGTCTCTCACTATACCCCCTATACCTGTGGCCGCTCCACCGTAGGGTTCTATAGCTGAGGGATGATTATGAGATTCTAAAGCGACGACATAAGCATGCTCATCGTCGAATTCTACAACGCCTGCATCTTCTTCTATAACGTATATGTTTTGAGGCGCCTCGATGTCGAAAACGGTATCTTTCAAAATGGGTTTAGAAGATTTATAACAGCAGTGTTCCGACCAGGCCTGGCCTATGGCTTCGAGTTCAAGATCTGTAGGATTTCGATCCAGCTCTTCAAAATGTTCTTTCACCATCTTCATCTCGTCCAAGCTCAGACCGACTCCGCTCTCCCTGCTTATCTCTTCCAGGTCTTCGTCTTCAGCTTCTAGAATATTGACCTCGTGCAGTTCGAAGGGGACATCGCGTTCAATATAATGCTTCATCATATCCCTCTAATCTATTATACTTATATCGTAGGTCTGGATAACAGGATTGGCCAGTAGCTTCTTACACATCTCCTCCACTTCTTTTTTGGCTTCTTCTTTAGAGATGTTGTCACCAAGGTCGATCTCGAACAGTTTTCCCGTTTCAACCTTATCAACGTCCCATCCAAGAAGTTTCAACGTTTTTTCCGTGTTCATACCTTCTGGATCAGCAACACCTTTTTTGAGTTCTATCTTTACTTCCGCGACTACCATGCGACCACGTTAGTGTGATTGAGTTCTCCTTTATTATTGTTTTGCGGGACGGGCGTATCTGAACCTTCAAGATAGAGTTCTGCTTTGCGTAGAATCTGCAGAGCGGGGTCTCAAAGTTTTTATTTTTGGTATTTTTATAATCTGATCCACTCTCTTTTAGACGTTTGACCGAGATTTCAGATAACTTTTTAGAATCCCACATCTTGTGGTCTCCTCCTGAGATAAATTCTAAAGCATTTACAGTATTTGTAAAATTTGGTCAAAAATACATTCATGACCAAACTTTCTAAATATTCAAAGATATCTCTTCCCTTAAGTTGTCTAGACTGTCTTTGACTTCTGTTTTTACCTGAGAATACGGTATTAGCTGTGGCACCAATCTCTCCATATCCTCAGTATATTCCTCCTTAGATGGATACGAATCCCAGGAGAATTCATCCTGAAGACCGTATTCTTCCAAAAGTCTCTCTGATTTTTTCTCAAAGAGTTCAGAAGATATTGTCATGTCGCTCATCAAAAGGTACCAAACATCGTACAGATCTCTACCTTTAGAACGTGTGAGCAAAGTTATGACCTTCTCTACTAGAAGTTCATCTTCGTCCATAGCTTGTACTAGAAACTTTTTCCTGGTCTCGGGATATTCAGAATCTATCAATTTCCATTTAGGCTGCAGTAGAGTACCTCCCCTCTCGCCTGCGTCCAATCTGAATTTATTTTGTGTTTGATTAGTCCCTTGGTAGAGAGGACCATAAAACCAGACCTCACACGTATAAGCTTCTTCGAATATTTCTTCTTGGATGAAACCGTTCTCTATCCCTATGCTTTCGAATTCTTCTAGGATCTTTTCTACCTCTTTTCTGAACTGCTCAGGATCAATCCTCAAGTTAAGATCTATATCTTCACTGAAGCGTTCTGTTCCATATAGATATCTAAGACATGTTCCACCTTTGAAGACCGCATTATCGTATTTCCTGAAATAATTGAACAAAAATAGCTTTATCAGATAATCTTTCTCCTGCTGGTATAGATGAAGCGACGTTTTCTTACTGATCTCCTTCAATTCATCTCTCGATATCATAAAATATCCTCCATATCTAGATTTATCTTCATCTTCCAATCGGTATTATGGGATCTGATAGAACCTCCGTGAGGATCTAAAAGTACATAACTTTTTGACGTATGTGCTTTCAACTGCTTTAAGAAGTGTCGATCTGCTAGATCAAGCACATCTAAAAGAAAACCGATCCGGGAGACCAATGACTTGTTCTCGAACCTTACGATATATTCTCTGAATTTTTCTTTGTCTAATTCATGGTAACCGTTTTTCAAACATTTTACATATTCTTCTAATCCTCCGATTTTGTGCAGCATGAACAGAGAATCTACAAGTGACTTCTCCCCGTCGGCTATTATCGCACCTTCTACGTCTTCGTATCCGAAAAATCTCTCAGGTTTGAAGGTCGAAATCTCAACCCTTTGGTTTCTAACGTTCAGATCACCGAACTGTTTGGTAGAGATCAGCTGTATCGTGTTAACCTGCTGTTCAGTGAAACCGCGGTAAGATAATGCGGTCCAAAGACTGATGTAAGATGGTTTGACTGCCTCAGTTATGACCTCTAATGTTTTATCATAAAATTCGTCTTCATGGGTATAGGTATCTTTTTTTATCCTGACGATATGGCCCTTTCTGTTCATGCTTGAAAGCGTATTGTGGATGCGAGTTTTTTTCCAGCCTGATAAGGCTTTGATCTCTTCGACGCCGAAGACGAGAAGACCTTCTGCTTTTACTGATTCCAATATATAAGTTTCATTCTCGGACAACGACCTATAATATATATTGCGATCTTGTTGTTTAACCATTATATGAGTATGTGTTTTATAGTTAATACTGTTTTTGGTCGGACGGTATTGCACCTCTTTTCAACATCCTCTATCACGCCGTTGAGTAAGCACTAGCGTTTGCTTTTCTACATGTGTTTTCTTGTGAAATCGTAGAGAAAAGATCGTCGTCGTGGTTGCCTCTTTCGGGTGTATTTCACTCAATTCTACTTCCTCCGGAATCGTCGACTTAATCGTAATACATTCATATAAATATTTCCTGCTCATGTAGAATTCAAGAGAATGCTTCCCAGTTATGAGTGGACCAGAACTCTTTCTTGTACTCTTCTATCTTTCCTTTGCGGAAGTATGACGTAGCTGGTTGCGTATCTTCGGCCGTATCCGAAATCACTGCTGGAGGATCGTTACCATATTTTTCGAAGGTTTTCACGTACTTGTCCTTAACTCTGTGCCCATTCGGAGTGTCAAAATAAATCCTACCATGTCTCTTCCAGAAGAAAAATTCTTTATTTTTATCATAATAAACAGCCCCAATAGGTGTTCCATGCCACTTTTTTTCTTTGCTTGGATACAGTATACAAAAGACATCATCTAGTTTGACTTTATGCTTGATACCTAATGGGGTTATCCATATCAACTCATCATCTTCAAACTTGTACTTGTCCACATAGACATGCTTCAACATCCTTCTATAACCATAGAAATACATCGTGAATGGGACTTGGAAACAGAATAATATCATGAAATACGTTATCCCGGAAACAAAAATCATAAGCGGACTGTCTAATGGAGGATTGAAAAAATCAAATATTGTTAAGTATAAAATGGCAAATAGAGGACATACTATTGCCGCAAATATTTGTATATCAATCGTTTTTTTCCTTACGAATTTCCAATCATTTTCTTTGTAGTCAGTCATATTGTCCCTCATGTCAAGCTCTTATATCCTGAATAAGCGGCAACGCCCCCAAATACCACACCCATAGCAAGCATTCCCGTTACCATTTATGAATCAATACTACTCTCTTTATCCTGATACACTTTTACACTTTCTTTTAAATAAATTATCAAAGCGCTGAACAAAAATATTTGGCCAAGAAAAAGTGTGAGTCTCGAATGAAATAATATAGTCGTAAATGAGGGAAATCCAGTTATCCAAAGCATAAATAAGAACAACAATGTTAAAATAACCACTATCATCTTTAGAAGTTTTATAATATAAATTGTTTTATTTATGTCATAATCATCATCTCTTTTAGCTTCATACCATTTTAAAGCTAGCCTTTCTCTAAATATGAGTATCAGAATTCCTCCAATAATCCATATTAAAAAACCTAAAACCAACATATTCATACATCCTCCTGTATCAAAATATAAAGATCAAATAATAGCCATGCCAAAGTAACTAAACCAACTGCGATTGCAGCATCTGCTCTCCCCATTTGAATGAAAGTAGCCATTGTTATTAATGACATCACGGTCCCAGTTATTGAGATCACCATTCTAGTTGTCGTATCAGTGAGATTAAGAGCATCTTTCCAGGCATCTAATGCCACCTCCTGTAGAGTTTCTGGATTTACTATAAGAACGATAGGTGCTAATCCGATAGCTATCGACATAGCATCTACTCCCATCCCAACAAAGTCGTTTTGAACCTCTGTATTTGATTTTTCTAACCTTAAAGTCAAATCATACATATTAGTATAAAACTTATCAACTAGATGTTGAATGAGACTCCTAATAAATTCAACTACCTCGCTCACCGCGTCCCTTACAGCGCTGAAAGCCTCACCGATGGCATCTATAACTCTCATACCCCAGTCCTTGAGTATCTCATCGAGGTTTGTCAGGAACTCCGCCACATAGGCGAATCCCGAGACAAACAGGTCTGCTATATCATCGAGTAGGTCCGTGATATAGTCAAACCATTCATCGAAGACATCTGTCCAATCTCCGGGTTCATCACCGAGTTCCCCCATCTCGAAGCCTGTCCGCGGGATCAGATGAATAACGTCGAGGTGGATACCAGTAGTCATAGGTTTCTCCAGCACGTGATAGTTGGCACTACGATCCTCGAACTCGTCGTCTTCATCATATTCCCGATTGAGCAGCATGTCCAGTATCTTCTCCGCATCGTCCTGGCCAACTTCGCCGGAGATCACGCTGACTACGGCGCCGGAAGCGTCTTCCTCCTCTTCCATATCCGAGAACTCCAGGTGTTTGATCACATCCTGGATCTCGTCTGGCACATCGTCTGGGATGCCTTCGTCACCTTCTTCTTCACCTATATTTTCTTCCAAATCTTCTTCTATCACCTCTTCTTGAGGGTCGGCCGGAGGGAAGAACGACTCGATATGTTCTTGGATGAAGTCAGAATCGGTAGAATCATTACCATGAAAAAAGACATGGGTCGATGCAGCCTGGTCTGAGCAAACTTCACTCAATCTACTTCCTCCGGAATACTGCCCTTGATAGTGGTACCTTGTTATAAATTTTTGTTGCTCATAAATCTACTATATGTTTTTCTAGCTTTTGAAAAAGTTTATTCAATAGCTCAATATCTTGTCCATTTTCTACTTGCCTTTCATCGTATCTTCCCACACTCATTTATGTCTATAATTTTAAATTGAAGCTATATTCATCAGATTTTTGTTTTAATAT
>PWHU01000074.1 GCA_003555395.1 Thermoplasmata archaeon | reverse complement strand
GGATGACTCTCTATCAGGTCCAGTAGAAAAGACCATCCTTCTTTCTTCGCAACCTCAAAGATCTTATCCGAAAGCGGTTCACAGGCATCATCTATGATCTTCGAAAAGACGTAATCTCGAACATTCTTCTCGTTCGCCAAGTCTAGATTATCCTGATAATCCTCTAAAAGAGAGGTAACTTTCTCAACCCCTTCGACATCACTCAATTCTTCTGAGATTCTTTCTCCCGATCTCTTTATTTTATCCATCTCACTCTTTTTCCTTTTGCTCTCTTCTTCTTTGAGCTCCTCTATCTTCTCCGGGTTTTCTTCCCAGCATGGATGACATACAACTTTTTCACCAACTTCGTGGCTCGACGTCGGCTTTCCACAGATCTCGCATCTATCCATGATGATGGGTGAGGGTGTATGCGGTTAAAAACTTTCCGAGAGAAGAGGAAGGTGGGAAGTAGATGTAGAGAATATAGAGAAGAATATCCATCGGATAAAGATAAATTTAAAGTTAGATGAAAAGTTACTGTTTACCGGATGAGACTCAAGTACGAAAAAGGCACGATCAAACTCGAGGGCGAGTACAACCTCCCACACGGAAAGTGGGACGCTCGTGAGAGTTCTCAAAGACAAGATTCAAGTCAGAGGGCCCAAGGCTTCCGGTACAGGGACATAGTCGAGTATCTAGACAATTCCTCTCTCGGATACGAAGATGATGTTTTGGACCTCATACCCTGCCCGGATCTTTCATGCAACGTGGATTTGAGGGATTATCAGGAAGAATCTTTGAGCAGGTGGCTTTCAGATAGATCCGGGATAGTCGTACTCCCTACCGGCTCAGGCAAGACCTTCCTGGGGATGAAAGTTATAGCCGAGGTGAACGCACCCGCGTTCATCGTCGTTCCTACACTAGACTTGGTGGACCAGTGGATGGAGGAACTTCGAAGATTCGATGTGGAGATAGGGGAATACACCGGCAGGGAGAAGAGTTTAGAGCCTATAACGGTTTCCACTTACGATTCCGCCTACCTACACGCGGATGAGATCGGCAATAGGTTCAAACTTTTGATATGTGACGAGGTGCACCACCTTGCCGCCGAGAGTTACCGGCACATAGCGGAGTTCTTCGCCTCGCCTTTCAGATTGGGCCTTACGGCCACCTATGAGCGGGAGGACGGAAAACACGAGGGTCTGCAGGAACTGATGGGAGGTAAAGTATTCGAACTGAAGACTGAAGATCTGGCCGGAGAACACCTGGCCGATTACACTGTCGAACGTATCAGGGTGGATCTGAGAGAGGAGGAAAAGGAAGAGTATAGAGAAAAATTGAAGATATTTCAGGACTATCTGCGCTCCACGAACATAAAGATGAGAGGACCGCAGGACTTCCAGAAAGTGGTCATGAGGAGCGGCAACGATCCGAGGGCGTGGAAAGCCGTCAGAGCTAGAAACGAAGCCCGTCAGATCGCCTACAATTCAAGGGCGAAATTGGACGAGCTCGAGAACATACTGAAGGAGAAGAAAAATGAGAGGATCATTATATTTACCAGGCACAACCAGATGGTCTACGAAGTCTCAAAACGCTTCTTGATCCCATGCATCACCCACAAAACGGGAAAAAAGGAAAGAAAAAAGGTCTTACGGCGGTTCAAAGACGGTACCTATTCAGCTATAGTGAGTTCGCAGGTTTTGGACGAAGGTGTCGATGTGCCTGCAGCTAACGTGGGCGTCATCTTGAGCGGGACGGGGAGTACAAGAGAATACAGGCAAAGATTGGGTAGAATATTGAGGCCGTCCGGCGGCAGAGCCCGTCTTTACGAGGTAGTTTCGAGCGGTACCAAAGAGATGCAGACCTCCTACAGAAGGAAAAAGAAGGATTGATGTATTGAAAAATTGAATAGGTGGTAAAGACTTGCTAAAAAAAGAATTTCTCGAAGTCAAGAAAAGAAAACCTAACATCGCTCCCAGATACAGGTCTATCGATGAGAACTTTTCAACAGCCGAGAAAGTGATAGATGTATATGAAGAGGGGAAGTCGAAGGAGGAGATCGAAAGGGAAGTCAGCGAGCTCGAGGATCACGATAACTTCAAGTTCGTACGTGCTCTTTCCAGCCTGCTGGAAAGGCGGGCTGAATTTGAGCAGGGAGCTCCAGTCGAGCCTTCGAAGCTGCGCGAAGCGGTCTTCGAGAGAGGATTCGTGACGGGTGAAGAAGAGCGGAAAAAGGTGATGGAGGAAGTGGGACAAAGGTATGGTTTGAAGCCTGAAGAGGTGGACCAGAACCTCTGGGCTGACAGGGAGAAGAACGAGGTTCTGGTTTCAACGGTCGATATCACTCCGGAGGAAATGGTCAGGCAGTATAACCTTTCTCTCACTCAGACTCTTCTATTCGATGCACTCGAGCTGGACATCGGAGCATCTGAAAACTTCAGGGAAATTTTCAGCATGATCAAGTTCCTTGGTCTGATGTTTTCGGTGCGTGAGGAAAAGGGCGAAAAAAAGATAAACGTGACTGGCCCGGCCTCACTTTTCAAGAAGACCAGGAAGTATGGGACCACGATAGCAAAACTCCTTCCGAGCGTGATGAAAGCCGCGGACTGGGAGATCGAAGCGCAGGTCGAGACCGAGGTCGGAGGAGAGAAACGGATATATCAGTTCAAGCTGGATTCCAGCCAAGAGGAACTGTTCCCTGAGATGCATGCTGAAGAATCATACGACAGTGAGATAGAGAGAAGTTTTGCCGGGCGGATAAGTTCGAAGGCTGAGGGATGGGTAGTCTCAAGAGAACCCACTTTTCTTGAAGCCGGTAACAGCGTGATGATACCAGATTTCGGATTCGAGCGTAGAGGTGAAGAACTCCACCTGGAGATAGTCGGTTTCTGGACTCCCGAGTACCTGCGGGAGAAGCTGGAGAAAGTGAAGAACTTGGATGCGGAGAAGGATCTGATGTTCGCCGTAGATGAAGAGTTGAACTGTACCGAGGAAGATTTTGGGAAGGAAAGAGATGTGTTTTTCTATGGAGGGGATGTACCCATTCATCCCGTGCTGAAACGATTGCGTGAGAAAGAAGAAAAACTGGTCCAAGAAGACCTTCAAGAACTGTATGACGGCGAGATCGATCTTCAAGTGGAAAGCGATTCTATCACAGACCTGGATGATCTTTCATCGACTCATAACGTGGAAAGAAAAGCTATTGAAGAATACTTTCAAGAGGAGTATCAGGGCTCTATATCAAACGGTAAATACGTTCCTCCTTCGGTGCTAGATGAATTGAAGGAGCGGATAGCTTCGTTAGGGACAAAAAAGGTCTCGTCCGTCAACGAAGTTCTCAAAGAATACGGTGTAGCTCAGAACATCCTTGAAGACCTCGGCTATACCGTCACCTATACCACCTTGAAGCAGGACGAGTTGAAGATCAGGAAGAAAGAAGGATGAGGATAATTAGCGAGATGGGGGATCTTGGACCTTTTGTCCCTAGGAGGTTTTTGATCATCATTCGAGCTCATCCGTAAGAAAGTGAGTGAGGGATAACTGACTCCCCTCCGCAAGCATGTCAAGTCGATCTTCAAGAACTTTGCGATCATTAGGTTCGGTTACTTTCTTTAGACCGTCTCTATAAATCCCCTCTGCCTTTTCAAAATCAGGTTTGTCGGATGACGGCGGGCCGTGCTTCTTGTATAGATCGCCCAGACCAGTATATCCTCCGTGGAACTCAGGTTCATCTTCTATCAGATCTTCAAAAAGATTTTCAGCCTCTTGAAGCTTACCAATAGAGGCTAAAGCATCGCCTTCAGATCTCCTGAAATTTTTGATTGTGAGTTCATGAGCCTGTGGGAACAATCTTCTAAACTCGCGAGAAAACTTTATCCTCACCTTATGATAGGATGGGTCCAGCTTGTTCCCTGCATTGGAGAGCTGGGTATCGAAATCCTGACACCAGTTGAAAACGAATTGGTTCAATCTTATCGGTAAAAAAGCGTCTAGTGTTTTCACACGCGTTATGCCGGGAGGTTTGATCTTCTTCACTATTTCCCATGCGTTTCGCCATCTTTCAACGCAATCCTCGAGCTTTTCTTCTTTCAAAGCCCTGTATCCGTACTGCATCTCCTTATCCAGCATCTCTACGTTCTTGATTTCAGGGCACAACCGGTCCCACAGCACGATGATACCCATCCAGATGAAATCTTCATCATCGGTCGTTTCAGCGGTGTATTCTTGAGAATAATAACCTTCGTCGGCCAGCTGGATCGCCGAAAGATACTCCTTTGCTTGCTCCCTGAGACGAGCTTCAGAGAATTCGATACCCATATTTCTCAGCTTCGAGATGATCTCGTCGGTCTCCATGGATCGGACTTCAGAGAGATCGATAGAATCACGGATGTGTTCCTTGAATTCTTCTCCGTCGAACATCTCTTTTAATTCAGGGTCATCGACCTCTTCGGCCCCCTTATCAAGAACCCGCCCTATTTCTTCTAGTTGCTCTTGATCTTCTTTCAACTTCTCCGTGAACCTGACCATCGCGAGACGGTTAACATGCCTTGCACCCATAAACTCTTTTTTCATACTCTCCACGAGGGCGGATTCGTGTCTACTCAGACAGCAATCTCCGTATCTCTCCCCCGACCCACATACACAGGGCTGGTTCTCATAGTCCCCTAAGGAAAGAGAGATTAGGCTCTGCAGGTTCTTTTCTTTAAAAGAACTAGGATCTTCATTATCGGCAGTCTCTTCAAGATTTGCGGGTCTGTCCCTCTCCTCTTTTATTTCTTCCTTGAGCCCCTCCATCTTTTCCGGAAACTCTTCCCAGCAGGAATGACACACGAAGTACTCACCAACTTCGTGGCTCGACGTCGGCTTTCCACAGATCTCGCATCTTTCCATATGTCCCCCATCTGAAGAGACTTTAAAATGATTTTCGTAGAAGATTTCTATTCAGATAGAACGATTACCACTAATCTCTAGAATGAATTAGAAAAATAATCCTTTATCTTTCTATCTCATTCGAAAGTCTTAATAACCTCTTCCCTCATTATCAAAACGTAAATCAGACCGCTTCGGGATATGGACGAAGAGATATTGGTAGAGTGGAATCCCTGGTGGACGGATGATTTCGAGGTAGATTATGTGGACAGGGAGATCCAAAAAAGATTGAGTCAGTGGTTGGACCGGAAGGAGATAGTTCCGATAACCGGCTGCAGACGAGCCGGTAAAACTACTCTCATGTACATGACGATCGAGCAACTACTTGAACAGGTCGATAAAGAGAATATCCTGTTCGTCAAGTGTGACGACGAGAGAGTTGAAGAGGAGGATCTGATAGAGAGCGCAAGAAAAAAACACAAGGAGATGTTCGATCCCGAGGGAAGAATATATCTTTTCCTGGACGAGATACAGGAACAGGAAGACTGGGACAGAACCATAAAAAGGATCTATGATCTGCAGGAAAAGATAAAGATGTTTCTGAGCGGTTCTAGGCTGCTCAAAAGCGAACTAGGTTCTGCTCTAGCGGGACGCTTTATCTACATCGACGTTTACCCGTTTTCGTTCCTCGAATTTTTGAAAGCGAAAGGTGTCGAGTGGAAGAACAGGGCGGAACTTCTCTCGAAAAGTTCAAAGATAAAGCATCATCTGAGAGAGTACCTGCAGTGGGGCGGTTTTCCCGAGATAGTTCTTGAAGAAGACGAAGAAAAGAAGAAAGAACTGCTTCGATTCTATTCAGACAGCATACTTTACAGGGACGTGATTAAGCGCTCAGGTATAAACAAGCCGGAAAAAGTGGAGAACCTCAAGAGCTATCTATTATCCAATTTCACAAATCTTCTCAACTACAGCAAGATAGCGGATCACTTGGGTGTTTCCTCAGATACGATATCGAGCTATATCCATCACTTGGAGGAAAGCTACTTCTTCTTCCCGTTACCTATGTTTTCGTACTCCATAAAGAAGCAGCAGTTCAATCCAAAGAAGATATACTGTATAGATAACGGGATAAGGAACTCGGTCGGGTTCAAGTTCAGCGAGGATCTAGGTCGATTGTATGAAAATACTGTCTTCCTTGAACTCAAAAGAGATCACGAGGAGATATACTACTGGCGTGACCAAGGGATCGAAGTGGATTTTCTAGTGAAAGAAGGTGATTCGGTAAAAAAGCTCATCCAGGTCTGCTGCGACGTTTCCGGGGTCGAGAAAAGGGAAGAAAATGCGCTTATCGAAGGTATGGATGAATTCGATCTTAACGAAAGTTTTTTGATAACCGGAGATACCAGGAAAAAGATCGATAAAGAGATCGGGATCATACACTACATCCCTTTATGGGAATGGCTCTCGATCGAACGTAAATTATAATAAGCTATGTTCAAATCATTATAAGATTCGAGGTGTGACACATCGAGATAGACCTTACAGGAGTGGAAGTCGGCTATTACTTCATCTGTGAAACTAAGCTCTGGCTTTTCCACCACAACATCCAACTCGAAAGAGAGCACGAGAATGTGAAGATAGGCAAACAGATCCATGAGGACAGATATCCTAGAGTGAAAAAGGAAGTAGGGATACGCAACAAGATGAAGTTGGACTTCGTGGAAAAAGGAGATCAACTTTACATCCACGAAGTGAAGAAAAGCAATAAGATGGAGAAATCTCACCTTTTCCAGATGTATTTCTATTTGGATTATCTTCAGAGACACGGTGTGGATGTGAAAGGAGAGCTTCACTACCCCCTTTTGAACAAGAAAAAAGAAGTGGAGTTCGGCGAAAAGGAAAGAGAAGAGCTTCAAAAAGTCAAAGATAAGATAAAAAAAATCGTTCTAGGCAATATACCCGAACCTAAAAAGAAAAAAATCTGTGGGAAGTGCGCTTATGAAGAATTTTGTTTTAGTAGCGAGGTTGGATCTACATGAAAAAGAACGATTACTACATAACGCAAGACGGTGAATTGAAAAGGAAAGAGAACACTATTTACTTCGAGAATGAAAACACTAGAAGAGCCATACCTGTCAGCAACATATACACCATCTACGCTTACGGATCTTTGAGCATTACGTCGGGAGCTGTGCTTTTCTTAGGTAAGAAAGGTATCCCCGTACATTTTTTTGATTACTACGGCTGGTATAAAAGCACGTTGTATCCGCGCGAGACGTTGATCTCTGGGGACATGATAGTGAAGCAGGCCGATCATTATCTCGATGAAAAGAAAAGGATACCTCTTGCAAGGAAGTTCGTCGAAGGGGCTGGAAAGAACATCTTGAAGAACCTGAATTATTATGCGAAGAACG
>PWHU01000093.1 GCA_003555395.1 Thermoplasmata archaeon | reverse complement strand
ACATCACGGTAGAGTGGACATCAGAAAATGCGGATCATCATGAGATTAGGTTGAACGAAGAGGATTGGATAGACGTAGGCATGGACACATCGTACCTTTACGAAGACCTAGAAGATGGTGATCATCTCATAGAAGTAAGAGCTGTTAGAGGAGAAGAATCCGCTGTAGACGCAGTCAATTTTACTGTAGATTCAGAGCAGGTCTCTTTGGATATCAACTATCCTGATGATGGTCAGATATTTTCAGAGAACGATATAACCGTAGAGTGGAACTCTTATAATATAGATTATCATGAGATCAAAATTGAAGGTGGCGATTGGGAGTATGTAGGCGACGAGACGTCTCATACTTTTGTTGATCTAGATGACGGCGAATTTACGGTGGAAGTTAGAGGAGGATGGCATGATTCTGAAGAATATATTTATGACGAAGTCACTTTCATAATAGATACTACACCGCCAGAATTGGAGATAATCACGCCGGAAGAAGGTCAAATATCCGTGGAAGATTACGTATTGATAGAGTGGCAGAGTAGTGATGATTTGAGTGGGATTTACGAGCATGAGGTGCGCCTTGAAGACGATTGGGTTCCAGCGCATAGCGAAACCTCTCATACTTTTGAAGAACTTTTGGACGGATCATACACAGTAGAAGTGAGGGCTGTAGATGTAGCAGGTAACGAAGTCATAGAAAGTGTGAGTTTCATCGTGGATACTACACCGCCAGAATTGGAGATAACCTCACCAGAGGATGGAAAGATATTCGATTTCGATATCGTCACTGTAGAATGGGAAGGAACATCGAGAGTCACCGATATAGATCAGTACGAAGTGAGCCTTGAAGACGACTGGGTTCCAGCAGGTAGTGAAACATCTCATACCTTTGAAGGATTGCTCGATGGAGTGTACGAAGTGAGAGTTAGAGTAACAGATGAGGCGGGCCACGTAACATCTGAGAGCATAAATTTTACAGTTGACACCACACCGCCCGAACTTGAGTTGATCGAACCGACTCAAAATGAGATATTCAATAAATCCGAAGTCGTTATAGAATGGAACTGTGAAAATCACATCACGGGTATCGATCATTATAGCATCCGCATCGATGAAGGAATCGATGGGAACTGGTCAGGATGGATAGATCTGCAGGACACAAGATACAGCTTGGAGGATCTTATAGACGGAGAACACAGAGTTGAAATCAGAGCGACCGATAGGGCTGGGCACACTGATCTTATCACAGTGGACTTCATCGTTGATACTATCCTCCCTGAGATCTATGTTGTTTATCCTCAAGAGGGAGAGATCCTTGACGAGGACTCTATCACGGTAAAATGGAACTGCAGCGATACTCCTAGTGGAATAGATCACTTCCTGGTAAGGATCGATGAAGGCGAGTGGCACGAGTTGAGTGAATTTACAGAGTACGATTTCACCGGACTTTCCGATGGCGAGTACGAGATCGAAATAAGGGCGATAGATAATGCGGGAAACGTTGGTGAAGAAACGGTAAATTTCGAAGTGAGTACAGACGAAGATACAATCTCTCAAATCACTGGTTCCACCTGCTTTTTCCCCTTGATCTTTGCGATAATAGTTGCTTTATTACTCATCGGAGGCTGGTACGGATTGAAAAGAAGGGGAGACGAAGTAGAAGAGCCGGACGAAGAAGAGGTGACTAGAGAGCCTCAGCCTACTTTAGAAAAAAGCACACCGTCTCAAGATGTGATGACAGAACCTCGATCTTCTTCAGAGGTGAGATCCGCTGAAACTGAAGCAGCATCTGTTTTTTCGGCAGAGACCAAGTCGATAATGGAAGAAGAAAGAGAGGCTGTAGAAGAAATCGAAGAGGAAGAGAAAGAATACGAAGATATCTCCGAAGAACATGAAGAACCCTATGAAACTGAGGATGTAGATATAGACAAACTAGACGTAGTCGAAGAATTCCAGAATATCAAGGGAGTAGGATCAGGTATAGCCCGTGCACTTTATGACAACGGCTATCACTCTAAGGACGACCTTAAAGAGGCCGAAGTGGAGGATATCAGAGATATAGAGGGCATAGGTTTCACACAAGCCGAACTCATACACGAATCTATTCAAAAAGACGAGAAAAAAGAAAGCACTCAAAGGGCTCCAAAAATATCGGAAGAGGACTTTAAGGCGTATGAAATAGGTCCCATAGTGAAAGGTAGTGAAATGAAGAAAGGAGCGGAGAGAAAAAAGGCTCCTGATATCAAGGAATCGGATCTAAAAACACAACAGATCGATTCAAAAGTTTTCGATGATGAGACCGAAACTGTTGAAGCCGAGGAATTGGAAGAATGCCCGATCTGTGGAGCTCCGATCTCAGCCGACGATGAAGAGTGTTCAGCCTGTGGAGAACCTCTAGTAGAAGAAGTTGAGGAGGAAGGCCTACAAAAATGTCCTGTTTGTGGAACTGGAGCTCCTGTCGATGCCGATACCTGCTCGATATGCGGAGAAACACTAGAACCTCAGGAAGATGAAACTGAAAAGATCGAAATGGAAGACGAGAAGACGGCGCTGAAAGAATTTTTGGATAACAAGATTGAAAAAATAAAAACCCTTATCACTTCAGCAAGAGAACAAGGCATAGATATCTCTGAAGAGGAAGCGCTCTTTAACCAGGGCACTTCGCTGTATGACGAAGAAAAACTCGAGGATGCCGAAGAGAAGTTATCTAACTGCCATATCCAGGTGAAAGAAAGATTGTCTTCTGGTACCGATGAAAAATCTGAAATAGATGAAGGTGAGGCAGAAGAAGCAGAAGAAAAGGAAACCGAACCAATCGATGGTGTTACGAAAAAGGAAGCTTTAGACGATCTTTCACGGTTAGAAGGGGTGGGCTCAAGTAAAGCTGAAAAACTATACGAAAACGGTTTCCGATCCGTAGAAGATTTAAGAGGGATTTCAAAAGAAGAGCTACTAGATATAAAAGGAATAGGTCCTACTCTTTCAGAGATGATCTTAGAATCCTTGGAAGATCTGGAAGAGTAAGACTTCGATTTCAATCCTCAGAGAATGCGAAGTAGGATAGCAAGGCTACGTTTGCGGCCACTATGATCATAAGTACCCAGGCCAAATACGGAACACCATATAGAGAAACGTCCATGGTCTGACCTTCTTCTAGGAGGAGCATATCGACTTCATCTGTTCTTCTCCAACCCGCTTGATCCACAGCTCTCACTTCGATGGTGTATTCGTCCGCTGTCAAGTTGGTGAAGGTGTACTCCGTCTCGTTTTCCACCCGTATCCATTGTCCTCTATTTATCCTTATCTCGTGATATTGGGCCTTTTGAGAAGTCCATTTTACCGTCAGGTCGGGCCCTTCAAGTCTTGCACCGTCTTCAGGCTCCGTTATCTCTACGGAAACGTCTTCTTCGATGGTATCTACCTGGAAACTTATCTCTTCTGTTTGTGTGTTGTTCACGCCGTCCCAGGCTCGTACCCATACTGTATAATCACCATCTATCAAGTCGGTAAACGCGTGTTCAGTTTCCATACCAACATCGATCCAATCTTTATACTCGATCTTCACTTCATATCTTTGAATACCGGTCCCTTCGTCCTGACCACGCCATCTAACGGTAACTCGATCGACTTCGAACAATCTTCCGTCTTCTCCTGGTGAGATTATCTCCAATTCTGGAGGTGCTGTATCCACTATAAATGAAACACTCGCTCTCCCAGTGTTTCCAGCTTCGTCCGTAGCTTCTATCTCGACTTCGTGTTCTCCATCATCTACGTCAGTGAAATCGTACTGTCTATCAAGAGTCGGTGTCTCCCAGATCCCTCTGTTGATCCTTATCCTTTGTCCTTCTATTTCAGTTGGTTCGTTAGTAGTTTCCCATTCTACCCTAACAGTGTTAGTCTCCAAGATTTCGTTTTCTTCCGGCGATTTTATTTCAATACTTGGATCAGTCGTATCGACCACGAACGTCACATGATCTATATCCTGAAAGAAATCGTCGCCTCCTCTTACTTCGACCCTATGCTCATCATCTCCTAATCCTTCAAAAGTATGAGAAGTATCGACACCGACATCGATCCAATCTTCACCCTCGAGCCTTACTTCGTGGCGTTCCGTGTTATTATATTCCCATTCTACCGTAACTTCGTCGACTCCAAAGATCTCTCCGTCACCTGGCGCGGATATTTCTATTTCGGGCATATCTATTTCGACTTGGAAAGAGACTTGATCTGTCGCGTTGATGTCTTCGTCATAGACACCTCTTACATAAGCGGTGTAGTCACCTTCAGCAAGCTCTTCAAAAGTGTGAGACGTATCGGGTCCGACATTAATCCAATCATCTTCGTTCAATCTCACTTCGTGATAGGAAACTTCTTCTGATATCCACTGCACAGTCACTTCAGGTACGGTGAAAACTTCTCCCTCCTCTGGCGATGTGATCTCGATTGATGGTTGTGGCGCATCTACGGTGAAGTTAACGGTGTCCATCTCGTCGTCTTCAACCTCGCTTATCGCCAACACATCTACTGTATGGTCACCATTTTCGACCTCTTGAAAGGTGTATGTAGTCTCACCTATATACTCCCACTCGCCTTCATTTATTCTAACTCCGTGGGTGTCAGCACCTTCAGACTCCCATTCGACCTCTACATTCGGCGTTTCGATGACTTCACCCTCTACAGGTGTAATTATCTCAACATCCACATCTAAAATAACATCATCTTCAGTGATTTCAGGGGAGTTTTGATCTACAATGACATCTTCTCCAGCAAAAACGTTCGTTGTTATAAAACAGCTGGAGATGAACAGGACGACAAAAATCAGAACCAGATATTTTCCAAACTTCATTTAAGGTTCCTCCATTATTGAATTATTTTTCTTTAAGATCATGTACCCAAAGAGTAAATGTTCAAGTTTAGAACTCCTCGGGTATTTCGCGCGTTAAAGATATGAGAGGGTGAGTATATAAATGTTTGGAGATTTAATATTTTATGATTTTTCAGAATTTTGCAGAGTAAACTTATAGGAATCACGAAACATATTTAATCTAATAATCCCATTACATTAATCGAGAGGATCAGATGAGAGCAAAAAAAATTTTACTGGTCTGCTGCGCCGTTATGTTTATCGTCACATCTCTTTTTAGCACGGTGGGTCACTTTTCTAGCGGAACAGAAACAATTGAAGCCATTGAAGGAATCGGAAGTACTAGATCATCGCTATCTGCTGTTGATCCTGAGGAAACATATATACACATCTCCGGTAACGATGACTTTGCCGATAAGGCTGATGAGGAAGAATGGCCCGGTGACGGGACGGAAGAAAGCCCTTACATAATAGAAGGTTACGATATCGATGGAGGATACGAATATGGTATCTACATCGAAGACACTACTGTTCATTTTCAAGTTCTCGACTGCGAGATATCTGATATGGGACAGACGGGCGTATACTTGAAGGATGTGACAAATGGCCGTATAACCGATAACTATCTTGCTAGTAATATGATGAACGGTATCCTTCTTGAAGATTCCTTTAACAACAGTATAGAGTTCAATTTCATAGAGGACCAAGACGAAAGGGGCTCTGAAGCAGCTATTTCCTTAGTTGGATCAAACGATAACGATCTCTCAGAGAACACTGTGTGGAATAACCTTGAAGCAGCGGGTATGACTCTTCAGGATTCTTCCTCAAACACGATCATTGACAATAACGTAAGCCATAACATGGGTGGAGGTATAAGGTTGGCAAGCAGCCACGATAATATCATCGAAAACAACTATCTTTGGGACAGCGAAGGCGGCATTATACTCACCCATTCAAATGGGAATTCGATCATAGATAATGGGCTAGAGATAGGTGAAGGCGCTGTTGTTTTGGTATATTCCGATTATAATGAAATATCGCAGAACCTGCTCGAAAGGATAGAGGACAAGGCGGTCATCCTCAGATTTTCTGAAAATAACGATATCACCGAAAACAGGATAAACGAGCCAGGATGGTTTGGAATTGACTTCATGGAGGATGCTACCGATAATGTGGTACAAGATAATATTATTATTGGAGGTGTAAAAAGAAGAGGCGGTATGAGCGTGAGGTTTATGGAATCGAGCGATGATAATCATCTAGTCGATAATGAGATCACCGGTAACGATGGTTGGGGGTTGATGATAAACAGGTCAAACGGAAATACGGTTGATAACAATATCATCGAAGAAAATAGAGGTGGGATTTTACTTTTAGCGGCGGTCGACTGCACCTTGACAGAAAATACGATGGATGACGGTATAATTATAGAAGGTAACTCGCCAGAGTATTGGGATACCCATGATATCGATGAATCGAACACTGTGAACGGTGATCCGGTGTACTATTGGGCGAACAGGGAGAACGGGACGATCCCCGACGCTGGGCAGGTGATCTTGGCTAGTAGTTCCGGTGTCACGGTAGGAGATCAAACCATAAGTAACGTTGATACCGGCATCTTAGTCGGCTTTTCTGATCAAAATACTTTTTCTTCTAACATAATTTCGGACAGTGAGCACGGTATACGTATATTACATTCGGATGCAAATTCTATAGAAGATAATACCTTATCCGATAACGAAAATGCTATGAATCTAACGACATCTCATGATAATATCATCAAATTAAACGACATCGAAAACAACGGAAACGGACTTTGGCTGAACGGATCCTATCACAATGAAATATATCACAACAATTTTGTCGATAACGAAAAACAGGCTCATGATGACGAAGACAATCATTGGAACACTGATTACCCTTATGGAGGTAACTATTGGTCCGATCATGACGGAGAGGACTTCCGAAAAGGAGAAGACCGAGATGAGTGGGGGAGTGATGGAATAGGAGACACGCCTTATAGGAACATAGAAGGTCTAGGTGATGCGGAGGACGCTTATCCTTTGATGAATCCCGTACCGATCCCTCATGTAAGGCTAGACTCGCCCGAAGATGAGACGCTTATTAATGAGGAAAACGTGACCATAAAGTGGACAGCCATGTATAGATTTTCTAGTATTTTAGAGTATCTAGTGAGGATAGAAGACGGCGAATGGATCGATAAAGAAGAATCTGAGCATACCTTCAGTGGATTGGATGATGGTGATCATGAAGTAGAGGTTAAGGTGATGGATGAAGCGGGAAACGAGGCGGTAAGCAGTGTCATCTTCACCGTGGATACGGTTCCTCCTTACTTGGAGATAACCGATCCGACCGATGGAGAGATGATCAACGAAGACGAAGTCACGGTTT
>PWHU01000161.1 GCA_003555395.1 Thermoplasmata archaeon | reverse complement strand
AGCATCAAATATCCTAACTTCGACGAGAGCGTTAACGGAGCGCCAGACGTGACCACGATGTACACGACCATGGTCGCGGGCATGTTCCTGTCACTGCTGTTCCTCTCAATACCTACGGCAGTTTTCAGACTGAATCCTCTTCTTGGGTCTCTAGCAGGGGTCTCCATGCTCCTGTTCAGTTTCACCGCGTTCTATGGTTTCTGCAGAAGAGCGACGGAACATTATAGAATGAGTGAGATGGACTTTTGACGGGTTTTGCAAAACATATTTATATAGAGCGATACATACTATGGTCATGAGTGTGTGACGGTTATGAGGGTATTATTAGCTATAACAGGTGCGTCAGGAGTGGTCTATGGAAAGAGGCTGCTCGAAGTTTTGAGCGAAGACGAGGAAACTGAAGTCGAATTGATAGTTTCCTATGCCGGAAGAGAACTGATAAAGGCGGAAGTCGATATATCGTACGAGGAGTTGAAGAAGATGGCGGATTCCGTCCACGAGCCTTCTGATCTAAAAGCGCCTCCGTCTTCTGGCAGTTCTATCTATGACTGTATGGTCGTGGTGCCGTGCTCCATGTCTTCTCTATCGAAGATAGCCAGCGGTGTCTCCGATAACTTGATCACCCGTGCTGCAACGGTATTCTTGAAGGAGAAAAGAAAGTTGGTTTTAACCCCTAGAGAGACTCCGCTCACTTCGATCTGGCTAAAAAAGATGTACGATCTTTCAGTGGAAGGTGCCGTGATATTACCGGCTATGCCAGCATTCTATGGAGAAGCGGATTCGGTGCAAGATATGGTTGATTTCGTCGTGGGTAAGATACTGGATTCCATAGAAGTTGAAAACGACCTCTACCGCCGATGGGATTCCAAAAAAGGAGGTGATGGAGTTGACCCCGGCTGATTACTTTTACGGACTCGTCTCCGCAGGATTTGCGGGATTCATCGTCGGTATAGTTGCAGGCGAACTCGGAGGCATGTATTTTGGCTGGGAAGAAGGCGGTTTCCCTTTCATACACTTAGTCCTTCTAGCCGGAGCGGTAGGTGGTCTATTCATCATCCCTGTAAGTGGGTCGCTGCTTTTGGGAGGTACAGTAAGCGGTGCGATGATCGGGGGTTCTATCGCATATGCATATGGAACGTTTCATAAAAGCGACGTTGGAACAGAAATCTTCATGTCTTGCATCGTTCTAGGCGCGGCCGCTAGTGTCGGTGCCTACTTCATCATGCTAATCGTACTGCCTGCAGGATTCCTGCAGACAAACCCCATATTTTATGCAGGCTACGTAGGTGTGTTCCTCGGCCTTCTCATCGGAACTATCGTCGGAGTGGCCACAAAAAATCGATCCGATAGGATAGAGGAAAGAGACGCTAACGAAAAAGATTTGGGTAAAGTGGGATGCCCAAATTGCGGGACAAAAAATCAGAGAGACGAGAAAACCTGCAGCGTGTGTGGAGAGTCGCTCTCCACATGAAATATAGTGGGCATCACATCGATTTCAAAAGTTGTCACCGTACTTGTTCATCTCCGTCTGTATCTGGAAAGCCTGCATGATATCGGACCTGGTCACTATGCCCACTAATGAATCGTTCTCAAGTATCGGAAAGCGGCCGAACTGTTTTTTCGTCATTATCTTCCATGCCTTGCTTGCGTCGTCGTCCGGGCTCAAACAGACGATATCCGTTTCCATGACCTCTTTGACTTCCTTCGTATGTATCATGTTCTCTGGAACTTCTCTAGCGTCGTTGAGCGTTATTATTCCTACTATCCTTTCGCCTCTAACGACGGGAAAACCGGTATGCTGATGAGTGGTCACCATCCTCAGGAATTCTTCTATCGTAGTTTCAGGATCGACGGTTTTTACCTCCCTGCTCATTATAGAACCGATAGAGACTCTACTCAACATATGATCCACCATCACGCTCTGGGATTCCTGTGAAGCGGCCATGTAGATGAAGAAGGCGATCAGTACCAGGAATATATTGATGAATAGTCCGAGTATGCCGAATAATACTGCAAAAATCTTACCTATGGTCGCCGCGGTCTTGGTAGCTTTGACGTAGTTATATCGTTTAGCTAATAGAGCTCTGAGTATCCTCCCGCCGTCCATGGGAAAAGCGGGTATGAGGTTGAAACCGGCCAGGAAGAAGTTTATGAAACTCAGGTAAAGAAGCGTGAACACCAAAAGATCGTTAACCATCAAGGTGCCTCCGACAAATGCGATAAATGCGATAGCAAGGCTCGAAAGAGGCCCGACAGCACTTATCTTTATCTCCAGGTTAGGATCGGAGGGGATCTCGTCCATCTTAGATACTCCGCCGAACAACCATAGAGATATCTCCTCCACGGGAAAACCGCTCTTTATGCTGACTATCGAATGAGCCATCTCGTGGACGAAAACGCTCAGGAAGAGTCCTACTGCGATCACTACACCCAACATATAGCTCTCCAAACCGATGGTTATGTCCGGGTCTGAAATACCGAGCATCTCCGCTATGAGGTAAACGTTAGAGCCTACAGACCAGGCTATCAAAGCCACTATGAAGATCAGAGTGAAATGCAGCTTTATGGGTATACCATAAATCTTGCCTATTTTGATCGAAGTTTTCATTTTGTTCACACCCTTACAGCTCTCTTGACCGCGTTCCTTCATATCTAGTTTATCCTATTTATAGTCAATGACCCGACTTTTTGGACTTTTTAGGGTCATCGACTATAATACCGAATACACATCATAGATATCACGATCCTCTCCACCATAATATATAATATACAGGTTTATGTTTCAATCACGATGAAGCTCACTATAGAGGAGAACGACTTCAAAACGTTCATGATCAACCAAGAAACGGCATCGGAGCACTCCATCGAGGAAAACGACATAGTGGTAGGAAGGAACCCGATAAATCAGAAGACCGTCGCTGGGAGAGCGATGATCAGCGATCATATAGAAAAAGAGAGCATCGCGATACATAGAGACCTTTTCGAATCTATAGGCTTAGACACGGGTTTCGAGATCGACGTTGAAAAGTACGGTTCCGATCCTGTGAAGGTGAAGGAGACGGAGTTCGGATTTGAAGACAGAAGCGGTTCAAGCGACGACCCCCTTTCCGTGGTCAAAGAGAACGAGGAAGAATTCATAGATTTTATCAAGGGGCGGATATTCACTAGGAATTCAAAATTCTACTGGGCCGAAAAGGGCTTACTTGTTTCCGTCGAAAATACTTACCCCGAGATGGAAGGCGGTCTCGTGGGAGACTTCTCCGAACTAGAGGACTGCAGTTACGTCTGGGGAGGCAGCGAGCTCAAATCCTTCGACGGCGTTCTTTTGATAGACGTTTCGGGAAGCATGGAAACTCGTGACTTGAAGATGGAAGATATCGATTGGGTAGTGGAGAGGATCGACAGCGGTATACAGGGGGAGATGACCTCCGGCTTTCTGGGAGAGTTGAAGGAGAAGATGAATATAAAGAGGTCGGAAGGCGCGGCTTTTTGCGCTCTGATGTATCTGGTACAGAAGATAGGCAGAGGCGTGGGGGATAAGATCTCCATGATACCGTTCAGCAACAGCGCCTCAAAGATCAGGTTTCAAGATAAAAAGTTCTTCTCTTCCGAGATCGGAAGTACCAAGGAAGCTGCGGAGAACATAGTGGAAGAGATAAAATACGCAACACGTGGTCAAACCAACATCTCTGGGGCATTAGAAGAGGCCATCGAGGTGATGAAAGATTTCGATAGAGACAAGATGAAGATGATAGTCATGCTCACCGACGGGGAACCTCATCCTCCATCGTTAGACGACGGTCGAAGAGTGAAGGATCTGGTGGAAAAAAGGTTAGCGCCGAGAAGAGACGTCGTTGTGAACACCATCGGATTGGGCGAAGAGGTAGACCACCAGCTTTTGGATAAAGTGGCTTCCATGACGGGAGGGGAGTACACCTACGTGAACAGCCTCCACGGCCTGACTCAAGCTTACTCCAGATATGCTACTTCCATCTCGATAAAGAGTACCTTTTTCGGCGATAGCGATCATGAGTGAGTGGTTCTTGTTTCTTAAGGATATACTTCGAAATCTGAAAGCTCTATCTCATCTAGATCAGTATATCTAGACCAAAGATCGTACTTCATATCTTCCGCCACTTTGAGAGCAGTGCGTCTCAACTCGTTGAGAAGTACTTCCATCTTCGGTTCGGTATCCATCCCGCACCTATAGACCAATAACTGCGAGGGCGATATAGGTGGTTCTATGCCGATCGGAGGTTCTTTCAATCTGAAGACCCTCAGCAGGACGTTCTTCAAGTATACGGTACTTTCGACGCCCATCTTCATAAAGTAAGGAAAAAGAACTTTCAATATGCGCTGCCAGTCCTCGTATAAGTAATTAGGAATATTTTTATCTAGACCTTTATAGCTTTTCAAACCTCCTTCGCCGATATAGATCCTACCGAGCAGGCCGTCTTTGATACTATGGTCTCTGTTCTTTTTGAGCGTTTCGTAAGATAAGGGAGGAGGACGATGTTCTTTCTCTCTTTTAAAGCGTTCCTGTACGCTGAGAGCTACGGCCTGTAGGAGAAGAGCGAGTGATATGCGGTCCAAGGTGGTGACCTGAGTGTCGAATATTCTGACCTCTATCGTATCGAACCTGGTAAAAGGATATATGTCGATCATGCGGAGCGATTCTTTCTTCCTGCCGAGTTCGCGTTCTAAGTATCCTTTTCCCACTTCTTTAGAAGCGGGGAGATGGGGAGGGACTCTGAACTGTTCGACGTTCTTTTCAAGCCTCATAGAGTAAGACGGGTCGGTGATCACAAGATTACCGAGGTCATTGAAAGCAGGTTCAGGGCACTTTCCGTTCAAAAAAGGAGAGTTGGAAGAGATGGCTATGAAGTGAGGTATAAGATATCTGAAAGTGTTGTATATCTCCTTCCTCAACTCTTCGTCTTTTATGCCTAGATGATGGTGTTCGCCGAATGAAAGTCCTTCCGAATAATCTTCTATAGGATTCGTTCCCACTGGTATCAGATCAGCATCGATGTTGAGGTCTCTCACCACTTCGTGAGCTATCCTGTATAGGTTGTATATCCACCATTCCAGTTCTTCAAGATACTCGCAGGGCGGCGTCTGTATCTCCAGTATGTTCGTCTTAAAAGTGACGTGGGAATCTTTACCCAGTACAGAGTAAGAAGCGATCTCGTCTTTTACGGAGTAATCAACGTGCACGGCTTCGTATCCTTTGTCGTCCTTCTTTATCTCAACGGTGCCCATCCACTTCTTTTGTATCTCACCGGAGACTTCATTCCTTAAGACGGAGATCTTCTTTCGGCTTCGGTTCAATATCTCCTTGAAGACGATGGCCATCTGGTCAGCCTCCACCCACTTCCAATCTTCTTTCACCACCTGAAGCTCTATCTCTATCCCATGGGTGAAAGGGAGTTCCGTCAGATCCGGCACGGCTCCGTTACGTGAGGCGAGTGCATCCTCCTTCGTCTTACCGTACTTTTGAACGCGGCCTTTCTCGTCCATCACTATCTCGTGATCACTGACCCCTTTCTCGTCTTCGAATAAAAAAGTGAACTTGTCTCCTTCTTGGATAGAATTCTTTAATCTCAATTCGTTCCGTGCTAGTCCGCAGTTCTCGGATATCCACGATCTCGCTTCGAAGAGCTGGAATCTTCTTTCGGCTTCCGTCGAGGGTATCTTCCTGTAAGATCCTTTGTTTTTAAGATAGACCTGTTGGTATTCGTCGACGAAAAAGCTGACTTCAGGAACTTTTGTATCTACTCCTTTACTAACGCTCAGCAGTTCAGAGAGATCTTCTATGTCTTTTGAAGAAGGTATCTCGTCTTTAAGTCTTAATTCATAAGCTACATCTCTATAGCGTAAAGTTCTGTTCTCACTTTCGATAAAAAAAACGCCGACGAGCCTATCATCGACCATCTTGACCCTTTCCAAACCGATGCGGTGCGCCTCGGGAAATCCGTTTTTTAGTTCCTGTATTATCCGAGGATAAGATCTTCCTTTCCCGCTCCACTTCCTTATATCGACCACTTTCGACTCTTCTTCCGGCGGTGGAGGCGGTGGAAGTTCATCTCCCTTTTCTCCTCCTCCGCATAGTAAGAGAAATATCGCTGCAGCAAGATGAAAGAAAATGTTCTTTGGTAGAGGCTCGTCGTTCGTTCTCAATCTCTCACTCCTTTTCCCTCATCTTTTTTAATCCTTTTGCCCCACAAAGTATTTTAATTTTATTATCATAGGATGCACGCCGCTCAACGAGAAAAACGGATGGTATATAGATGACAGCTATAGTTACGATACTCTACGCCGAGAAAGAAAAAAGCATCCAGATGAACCTCGATCCAGAGGAGAGAGTAGAAGAGATAATACAAAAATGTGAAGATTTCTGGTGCGTCGGTGGTGGGGAAAACTTCGGCAGCGGATTCCAGAAAGAAGATCAAGACGTCTATCAAGAGCACGTTCTACTCAGGGGAAACGTGGTTTTAGATCCCGAAGAGACGGTCATATCCACGAACATACAGGACGGCGACGTCTTGAAGTTCGTCGAAAAGAGCGTGGTATCCTCTACCGAGCGAAAGAGTCGAGGCGAACGCCATCTGGGAAAAGACGAATCCGTCCGACGTGGAAAAAGATGGCTGAGCGAGAATATAGGCGTGGAGGAAAACGAGGTCGAACTCGTGAGCGAGGAGGAAGAAAACGGGTGTCTAACACTGGTCTTTAAAGAGAGTCGTGACGACGGATACTTCACCGTTAGGCTGGAAGACGGCGTCGTCAGTGAATACTTACCTGTGAGAGCGGAGAGAGGTCGATAGCATAAAAAATAACATATTCGTCAGGAACGTTGAAAAAGACGACATCGTGGAGGTAGAGGTGGAACAGGATAGTCCTATCGAGATGTTGAAAAGAAGATTGGAAGATCACTGGTATTCCGGTACGAGTAAAGAACTTTCTCTTGTCTACAGGAACGCTGAACTATCGGAGGACCGGCCGTTGAAGTATTACGGTGTAGAGGATCATTCACTGTTGGGTTTTAAAGAAAAGAGTCCATCCTCCAAGAGAACCGAAGATCGGAAGAGCATCTCGTGTTCAAAAAGATGGCTGAAAGATAACATAGGGGAAGACGGGCTAGTTTTGAACGAATTCTCTCGGGGAGAAGAAGGTTCCAAAGAGGTCCTTTTCAAGAGCCTAAAAGACGGAGCGATGTTCATATTGACCGTTTCCGGCGAAAGTGTGCTGGACTATAGGTACGAGGGGTGAGAAAATGTTACGTTTATTTGATGAAGAGACAGGAACGCTTCGAACTTTTTT
>PWHU01000067.1 GCA_003555395.1 Thermoplasmata archaeon | reverse complement strand
TCGTCCGCAGGAAACCCGTTTTCGAGGATGCAGATGAATCTTTGATTCATCGTAGTGAAACGGGCATCGATGTGCAGCCAGATATCGTTCTCGTAGAAACGGGTGCCGATACGCCACTTCGTGTTATCACTCACTTATCTTCCTCCTTTAAAATCCTATAGCTATTTAACGTTGATAGGATGCAGAATATGACCGCAACGGCCATAAGAAGATATACCTTGAACATACTCCCATCAAGGATCGAGATCCACATCATATCCGCATATTCAAAATGAGCTAAGAAAGTGAACAACGGGATCATCAGTGGTGAAACATATCCGACGATGTCATCTTTGTTAAACCCTACATCCCCTCCTGAAGAATGATGGATTATCAAATAGAACAGGGCTATGATCGAAGTAAAAATGAAGAAAGAAAAATGGAACAATTTGATCTCCATCAGATCATTTTGAGGAATAACAGGTATAATATAGGTAAAAATAACCAATATGATAAGGAATAGTAGTAATCTTGATCCTGCCTTCCTATAATATCCTCCCATTCTTCCTTGTGAGGTTCGGTTTTTAAACCAGACAGACACGATCAGCAACCCTACAATTCCGGGGAGGAGGTATTTCCATGGTATGGTGCTCCATGATATATCTGCGGTGATAAGAAGTAAGTGAGGCAGAATATAGATCACTATTATTGCTGTTCCGGGTAATATCGTAGAGATGAATTTATCTCGTCCAAGACGTTTATATTCTTTTTTTACCATATTCTTTCCTCATTCCAACCTCTTTCTAATACTGCTCTTCCATCACGTATCGAACCCTCTCTCAGATATCCTTTCCTCATTCCAGCCCTTCTCTAACCCAGTAGACATATGAAGACGATGAGCCGAAATATGTGCCCGACCGATAAATTCCATGTTATATCTTACTTCAAAGTCATATTCCAACGTTAGGTTTCTATGCGATGAATAATATTTAGAAAACCTATAGGCAGGTTTATCGTCAACAAACTCCCACCTTTCGAGGCTCAAATTATCGAATTTGTAAGGATTTGGCACTCTTTCTTCAAATTTTTTCTCGGCTTCAAGCGTTATATGGTCGGTAAATGTTACATTTAAAACTGGACCATGATCAGAAGTTTCGATGACAAAATCGCCATGACCCCTGGCTACATGAAGATCTTCAACGATTTGAGATACGTGCAGAATTTCGTCACTGTCACTCTCACTGTCACTCTCACGAAGTACAGGAACTGGTAAAAGTACATAGGACTCGGTACCATTGTTTTCTAGGGTGATATCAAAACGGTGATCATATCTTTCATAGACTTCATCGACCTTTTCGATGAGTAGATAAGTTCCAACAACTGATCCGATCAACAAGAGGATAGCGACCGAGAGCGCAACCATTTTCTCACCCACAAGATTCATCTCCAAGTCCATGGAACCTCCTTCCATCTAGGCTCGTCTCCCATTAATTCTTTTATTGCGCTCCAATCATCGTAGTCCTCATCAGAATTGGTACCGTCTGAATAACCGAAATGTTCACTAGGTTTATTATAATTCATCACACTTGGATAATTAGAAAACGAGATATCCCAGCTATCGATTCCTTCAAAGTGCCGCCAGCCAAATTCACCGTCAAGTTCTTCATCATTTACCAATCCGAATGAATGACCTAGTTCATGCATGAAGGTACTTCCTATTTCTAATGGGCCGCGGCCGTCAGTTTGAACAGCAAAAGCTGATACTGCCCTAGTTGCAAAACCGATAGTGTCCCCCTCGATTTCATCTACAATCAACCCGTAATGAAATAATCCTTTTCTATCTGTATCCATATCGTCTCTAAAATACGGTTTTAGCTCATTAGATTCAACTTCGATAACTTGTTTATATTCAACTTCCCCGCCACCACCCATCTTGCCGTCGTCGATGTGCAGCCAAATATGGTTCTCGTAGAAGCGGGTGCCGATACGCCACTTCGCCTCGTCAGATAACTTCTCCACACCCTCCATCCAATCCGCCTCAACGAACACGTCTTTACGGAGCGGGTGCGCTCGGCCCGCGATCAACTCGTCATTGGACAGCCAGTACGTATCGGCGTCGGAGATACCGTCGCCCGATGCGTCGTGCTCGTGGTCGAAGTCCAACGGATCAGTCCCGACTTCGTCCAATTCTTCATAATCAGTCGAACCATCCCCATCGGTATCCTCGGCCAGCGGGTCTGTGCCGTAAACGTCCGCTTCCTCCTCGTTGGTCAGGCCGTCTATCATCCTTTCCCTACAATATATGTGAGTTGCATGATATATAATTTCCTTTTCTTGCACTTCCTTCAAGCACGAGATGAGGAACCTCGTCGAAGTTCACTTCTTCCACTTCGTGACGTATAGGAAAGTGAGGAATATCTTGAGAAGCACCAGCGATGCAAATATGAGAGAAAAATGTGGGAAGACCGCTCCGAGCCCGACGGACATAAGAGAGGAGATCAACGGGATGAAACTCAGACCGTAGATGCCGTATTCCATAAAGCCTTTTCTTTGCATCCTCGTTAGATCATAACTTTCTTCTTAAGTTGGCATCCACCATCCCTTAACCCATAAACTATTATATTCGACGTAACATGGTTTTATAACGATGGGGAAAAGGAAGATACTGCTCGGACTGCTGTTCGTCTTGGTACTGATAAGTCTGCCGTCTTTTATCCGGCATGCTAGGTGGTTCATAAGTGGCCACGTCGAAGCTATGGTGATACAGAACAGGTGGGATCTTGTCGGACTCAACATACTCCTCTTCACGATATTTCTCATACCTCTGAATTTTAGAAAAAGGGTGAATTGGAAGTCCATGGGTATCTACGCAGCCTTCATCGTTTCACTCTTCGTCGAGATGTACGGTATACCCTTGACCATCTACATCAGTTCCACGGTAGCTTTTTCTGGAACTGGGGCTCCTCCGAGTCAAACGGTTCTGTTCACCTTCACCATCTTCGGACAGACCCTTGCGATGACTTTCTGGAAGGTGGTGGGAGCCGCGGTCAGTACGATCGGGATCATGACGATCCTGGTAGGATGGATCACGCTCTATAAGAACAGGCAGGAAGTCGATCTCGTCACCTCAGGTATATACAGATATTCTCGCCATCCTCAATATCTTGGGATAATCCTGATATCAGTGGGCTGGTTCATCCACTGGCCTTCACTACTGACCGTACTCATGCTTCCGATCCTGGTATACTTTTATTACAAACTCACTCAAGAGGAAGAAGAAGAGGTCATGGAAGAACTGGATAGACCGGAGTTATACGAAGGGTACAGGGAAGATACGCCCCGTTTCTTGTGAAAGGATCACACGATCAAAAGTGTGATCGCCATCACCAGCATACCTAGTATGATACCTAAAATCGCAGAATGAGATGAGTCGTAATCCTGCGCCAAGGGTAAGAGTTCGTCGAATGAGATGTAGACCATTATCCCGGCGACGAAGGCAAGCATCGTCACTATAAGGGCTTCAGTCAAAAAGGGCCATAGTATCAAGAACGCCACGAGAGCCCCGATCGGTTCGGCTAGTCCTGCAGCTAAAGAATGGAGAAATGCCTTGAGTTTATCTCCAGATGCGTAATAATAGGGCACCGCTACCGCAATACCCTCTGGGATGTTATGGATCGCTATAGCAATCGCGATCAAGGCACCTAATCTTAGGTCGACTAAAGCTGTAAAAAAGGTGATCATGCCTTCGGGAAAATTGTGTCCCGCTATGGCATAAGCCGTCAATTTACTCGTGGTGAACAATTTTTTCTCTTTTTCTTTGTCCTCCTCGGTTAAACCAGAAAGGTCATAGGATTCCTTTTCCGGGATGAGATAATCCACCGCGCCTATCAATGCTATACCCAAAAAGAACGCCAGTACACCGATACGTTCCCCGGCATCTTCAAAAGCTTCGGGGAGCAATTCTATGAAAGAGATGTAGATCATGACCCCTCCAGCGAATCCAAGAGCTAAAGAGAGGTACACCGTTTTCGGTTTTTTGATGAAGTAGATTATCAATCCGCCTACACCAGTGGATATGCCAGCCAAGAAGGTCAATATCAATGCGAGACCTACATTCCCTATCTCCATGTTACCAGACAATTAATATAGGCTATAATACTTTTTTCTCTTCTGGGATGATCTTCAAATCGCGTTTAAATAAAAAAGGAGGGATATGAACCCTCCTGATAAGGTTTTCACTCGAGGAATTTAGAGACGAATGGAGAATTATCTCCTCTGCGTAGATAGTGGCCTGAAGGTCCTTCACCCAAGAATTCGGAGAACCAAGATTCGTGCTGTATCTCCTCGTGCAGTATCGCCTGCGCAAGATCGTATGTCCTGTGATCTTTTCCAGCGGTCATATTGCATATCTTGGTGTACTGTCTCACTGCGCATCTTTCCGCTTCAACCAGAACTTCCATGATAGCTTCCACGTCTTCGGCATCATCGGGTAGATAAGCCGGCGGACATCCAGATATGTCATGGAAGTCTTTCATGTCTTTAGGCAGTTCTCCACCGAGTTCGTAGATACGAGGAACCAAAGCTTCAAAATGATTCCTGTCCTCTATCCGCGCGGTCTCTGCGATCTCTTTCAGTCCTTCTCCATCCAGGCCGATCAGATTAACCCGCAGGATAGTGTAGTAATAAAACGTGGTCAGTTCGGCCGCCGCGTTCCTTACCAAAAGGTCCACAAGTTCATCCACATCTACTCCTGCATGCTCTACCATCTTTCTTGTTACTTTTGCCATTTTTTTCATACCTCCCTTTAAGGTATAATCTTGTTATGGTTTCAAATTACTTAAATATTGTGGAAGTGAAAAAAGAGGGGCTATAACAAAAATATTTAATCCTAATACGTGTTGTGAAACCGACTCAGTGAGAAGATGAGAGAAGGGATAAAAAACAACAGTAAAGGAGTGGCCGGGTTTTTCTTAGACGGCCCTATTTTAGTCCTCGTCATCGTTATCATCACTGTTTTGATAGCCATGTTATCCCAGGCCTATATTCAATATCAGCGGGAGAGCGAAAGGGCGGAACTCGACAGATACTGCCTCGATCTTAAAAGGGAAATCCAGAGGCACCCTGAGATGGTGGTGGAAAGTGAGAACAAGGAACAGAGAGGAGAATTCTCCATCGAAAAGTTGGATGAGTTGACCGATCAAAATCTGACGGAGAACCTTGATGTCGATCCAAAGTACGATTTCATCGTATTCATAAACCATACCGAGAGCGAGCATGAATGGACTTTCGGAAGTTCTAGCGACGTGGAAGAGGCCTCTTACAAAAGTTCCTACAGGGGACCGGTCCTATTAAGCGGCGAAGATTCGAGTACTAATCTAGGCGAATTGAGGGTGGTAGTTTGGGAGGATTAGGTGGACTCATCGGCGGTAAAAAACGCATGAACGAAAATGGATTCCTGAGCATGGTGGACGCCTCTTTGATAGCCCTAGTGATCATAGTCGTCTCCTTCTTCATCTTCCAGTCCCTGTCTGCCGGTCTATTTTACAGCAGCGAGCCCCGCAGGTCCGAATTCGAGAGAGAATCGGTCATCGATATTCAAAGAGCCGCAGTCAGATCCACCATAGATGAGACCGGCTACTTGAAAGAGACGGATGAAGGTATCGAAAAAAGGATAGTTTACAGCAATATAACCGTGGATACCGCTATCAAGAATTACCTCTATCTGAAGAATAAAAGTCTAGAAACCGATCTCTGGTACGATCTTACCGAATTGGAAGACGGTATAAAGCAGCAGTACAAAAGATGTGCATGGGATATAAGCCGCTATAATTTTGCGGTCGAAGCTAGCCATGATGCCGCAGAACTTTTCATCTCTAACGAAGACGATATACAGAACGAAGAAGACCTTCCGGATTCTAGAAGCGCTTTCACTACTCATACTACGCTGGGCATGGAACCGGTTCGTATAACCCTGTACGTCTGGAGATGAAAAAACTACAGGTGAAGATATCTTATCTTCAGGTACCTCGAGCAGGACGTACCTGCTGTACCGATCGATCACGTTTCCTATCTCATAGAGAGGGGATATCTCTTCGTCCGTTCCGACAACATTCTCGTCGTTTTCTCCCTTGCTAGCCACTGCTAGCGTACTAACATCAGCAATAGAAACCACAGATATCAGCAAAACCAACACTGCTAGAAAAGACATATATTTTCTTTTATTCATTTTTCATAACTCACAAATCACCCTTATGTGGTTGCTAGTTTTTTTGAGTAAGGGCTCCCCGAGATAAATCTCGGGGCATCCACTCTTTCCAAAGTAAAGTTTTTTCTTTCACAGGGACATCACTCGAAGAGATATCCAGATCATCGAAGTGCTGCATAGTGAGAGTACAGAGACCCTGCTTCTTCTTCTCGAGTTCCTCTTCACTGATCGGGTCTTTCATCGGATGGCTCTTGTTGCTGATAGTGTTGTGGTGACGCCTCTTGAGACAGCTATCAAGGTTTTTTCTTCCTGCCCCGAACGAACCATATCACAGCTGGAATAACCGCGACTATAACTATAAGGGTTATCAACCACCAATTGTCCAACAAAAAGTGATCTTCATCGCCGATCGCATAAAGGTTGTTGTCCCATGAGCCGACGTAAACCGTTCCGTCTTCCCCTATAGCTGGCGAAAACACCTTATTGCCCGTTTCGAAGCTCCATCTTTCCGTGCCGGCTTCTCCATCTGTTTGTTCGGAATGGAGCGCGTACAGTTTTCCATCATCTGAGCCGAAATATATCGTCCCATCGTCACCTATAGCAGGGGAAGAATGCCCCCTATCCTCAGTTTTAAATCTCCATCTTTCCGTCCCATCCGGATTCACTGCGTACAGGTTGTAGTCATTCGAGCCGACATATATCGTCCCATCGTCACCTATAGCAGGGGAAGAATGCCGGGAAGAATCTGTTTCGAAGCTCCATCTTTCCGTCCCATCCGGATTCACAGCGTATAGGTTGCCATCATCTGAGCCGAAATATATCGTCCCATCGTCACTTATAGTCGGGGAAGAAAATACATTACTCCCTGTTTCGAAGCTCCATCTTTCCGTCCCATCCGGATTCACTGCGTACAGGCTATTATCAAGTGAGCCAACATAGATGGTCCCCTCGTCACTTATAGCCGGCGAAGACAACATATCGTCAGCAGTTTTGAAGCTCCATCTTTCCGTGCCATTTGGATTCACAGCGTATAGGTTGCCGTCACTTGAGCCGACATATATCGTCCCGTACAAACCGATGGTCGGCGAAGACCACACTATTCCGTTCGTGTTAAATCTCCATCTTTTCGTACCATCCGGATTCACAGCGTACAGATTGTAGTCATTTGAGCCGACATATATCGTCCCGTCTTCTCCTATAGCTGGTGAAGAAGCCACGTAGAAATATGTTTTAAAGCTCCATTTTTCCGTCCCATCAGGATTCACAGCGTACAGATTGTAGTCAAGTGAACCGATATATATCGTTCCGTCCTTTCCTACAGCCGGGGAAGAACGCACATCATCACCAGTTGTGAAGTTCCACTTTTCCGTCCCATCCACATGGCTGGTGTCGTAGGGACTCCTGCCGGTGTTCTTTCTGTCTCTACCAAAACTTGGCCACGGCGAATCGGCCAACCCTGCGGATTCGACCCCCTCCACTATGCCTTTCCTATCATCTGTGGTTTCTCCTCCGACCGCTGTCAGCATACCGCTGATAAGCAATACGAGGCAGATACCAAGCACGGATAATTTGTTTTGCATGGAAAAGACCTTCTTCCTCGCCAATATAGGATAGATTTAAAACCTATATATATCTTAGGGATATAATCTAAATCCTCCCGTCACTGCCTCAAGAAGAAATATATATACTAATATCTATTTATAATATACAAAACCTAGAGTGCAAGAAGATTCCATGGATATGGCGGTGAGCGGCACAAACGCTGAGTAGGTGGGAAAGTTGCAATATAAAAACTAGAATAGTTCTCCTCTAACCCTCATTCCATTTTTTTCTTTCAGTAGGCCATCACTACGATCACAGCCAACGAAAGAAACAAGCTGTGGATCTAAATGTACACTCTTCTTCTGAGGGAGATTCCCTTAGAATAAATGAGCGTAAATAAAGGATTTTATGCCATATTTTTCTTTGTTATTTTAAAATCCCTTTAATATATCTTCCTTCTTCCTCTCAAACTCATTTTCACTAATCAGTTTTTTCATCAGAAGTGTCTTGGCGTTGTAGCTTTTGTTGATATAAGATGACTTCCCTTACGAGAGCTGTTCAGGTTTTTTCTTCCTGCTTCGAATAAATCCATATCACGGCCGGAATAACCGCTAGTATAACTACAATGGATATCAGCCACCAATATCTCCATAAAAAGTGATCTTCCTCGCCTAGTAAAGTCCCCCTGTTATCTTCTTCTTTTTCCCCAATAGCATATAGGGTATTGTCATATGAACCGACATATATTGTCCCGTCTTCTCCTATCGCCGGAGAAGACCGCACTATTCCCTCTGTATTAAATCTCCATCTTTCCGTACCATCCGGATTAAGGGCGTACAAGTTGTTGTCATCTGAGCCGAAATATATCGTCCCGTCTGAACCGATAGCTGGCGAAGAAGAAACCCGACCATTGGTTCTGAAGCTCCATCTTTCCCGGCCAAATGGGTAAACAGCGTACAGGTGGTAATCACGGGAGCCAACATAAATCATTCCGTCCTCTCCTATCGCAGGCGAAGAGCGAATTCGCATACCAATCCCAAAGCTCCATTTCTCTGTCCCATCTGGGTTCACGGCGTACAGGTTGTTGTCACGTAAGGCGACATATATTGTCCCGTCTTCTCCTATCGCAGGCGAAGAAGACACATAACCACTGGTTTCGATGCCCCATTTTTCCGTCCCATTCGGATTAATAGCGTATAGGTAACCCATATGGGACAGATTGTTGTCACCCGAGGCGATATAGATCGTCCCGTCTTCTCCTATCGCAGGCGAATATGGTAATCCTCGTGTATTAAATCTCCATCTTTCCGTCCCATTCGGATTTACGGCGGACAGCCCAGTACTTGTGGTGACGTATATCGTGCCGTTCGAACCGATAGCTGGCGAAAAAGATCCCCTTCCTCTAGGTTTGAAGCTCCATCTTTCCCAGCCATCAGGGGTCACTGCGTACAGGTTGTTGTCTCCTGAGCCGACATATATCGTCCCGTCTTCTCCCACGGCCGGTGAAGAAAACACTGATCCGCCTGTATTAAATCTCCATCTTTCTGTCCCATCTGAGTTCACGGCGTACAGGTTATTATCATCTGATCCAACATATATTGTCCCGTCTTCTCCTATCGCCGGTGAAGACCTCACCAAATTGTCAGTTGTGAAGTTCCACTTTTCCGTCCCATCCACGTGGCTGGTGTCGTAGGGACTCCTGCCGGTGTTCTTTCTGTCTCTACCAAAACTTGGCCACGGCGAATCGGCTAACCCTGCGGATTCGACCCCCTCCACTATGCCTTTCCTATCATCTGTGGTTTCTCCTCCGACCGCTGTCAGCATACCGCTGATAAGGAGGAGGAAGCATATGGCGACTACGAGCGGTTTCCTTTTCATTTTCAACATCTCTTTTTTGCTATTAATATAATCTATCTAACTAGACGACTTTGGGATAAAGTCGCCAGGACGGAACCTCTTTCTATTCAACAGTAACACTACCATCATCAAGACTCCAATCACCATCATCAGGATTAAGACCCTCGCTTGGTGTAGAACCGGAGATTTTTGATCCTTCTCTTCTAATTCTTCCACACTATCTTCTTCCAAAGGGAGTGTAAGTATTTCTTCTCCTGCTTCGAAAACGTGCTCTTCCTCCTCTTCTACTGTGTGAGTTATAGAGGCGGTCTTGGTTTCGCCGCCCTCAAGAGTGATAGTATCCGTCCCGACTACCTCTCCGTCAAGTCCGAATTCAACGGTATAATCTATCTTTTCCATACCAGTGTACTCGACGTCGATCTGGAGGTCGAGGTCCTCTCCAGTCTCGACCTCTTTCTGACCCACTCTCAAATCGGAGAGTGTAAAATCATCTCCTGACGGTATTTCCACCTCCTCTTCGACCGTGCGATCTCCGTTTTCCACTCTCAATAGGTACGAACCCGTGTGTTCCTCAGTAGTGGTTTCCCATAACATCTTGCCATCGTAGGTCTCGCCGTTCTTCAATGTCACCTCTTCAGTATAAAACTTGACCTCGCTATCTGTTTTCAGATCTAAAATGAAAAACTCAATGTTCTCTGTTATGGTTTTATCCCCTGTGTTGGTGAGGGGGTATTCAGCGGTTACAACGATGTTCTGTTTCTTTTCTCCCGCTTTTTGGATCACCTCAATATCGACCCGTTCGATCTTGAACCGGGTAACGCTATTTTCTCCTTCTTCACCCCTGCCGCTCAGGAAGGGATAAGTTTCACCGTCGACGATATTCCACACGAATCCCGTATCTTTCTCCTCTTCACTCGGAACAGCCGTTATATCCCAACCGGCCTCTTCAAATGTAGTTAAGCTCTGCATATCCTCCGTCGGCTTACCAATGCCGCCGTTGCTCTCGTCTTGTCCGGACGTTTCGATGTCCCAGAAAGAACTGCTGATCTCACCAAGGTTCCACCCGGCAAAACCACCTACACGTCTATTTCCGGTTACAACTCCTGTCGAGTAAGAGTTAGATATGGTGCCGTGGTTCCAACCTACGAAACCACCCACGCGTCTATCACCTGTCACGTCTCCTCTGACATAAGTGTCGACAATCTCTCCTTTATTCCAACCTACAAAGCCGCCGACTCTTCTATCACCTGTCACGTCACCTAGAGAATAGGAATAACTTAGCTCGCCATGGTCATGGTTCCAACCTACAAGACCACCTACACGTCTACTGCCGGTCACTTCACCTGAGGAGTGGGAAAGGGTGATAACGCCCCGGTTCCATCCCACGAGACCGCCGACTCTTTGGCTTCCGCCGCCTTTCTCACTTCCGCTCACATTCGCTGTCGAATGCGTTTCTCTTATCTCTCCTCGGTTCAGGCCTGCCAAACCTCCGAGTTCTCCGTCTCCTTCAACACCACCAGATGAATATGAGCAGGTAAGGATCCCACGGTTGTTTCCTATCAAAACGCCTATCCTTTCTCCTCCCATCATCTCAGCACTAGACTCGATATTTGTGACATTACCACGGTTGGTCCCGACCAAACCGCCCACATGTTTGTCGCCTGTGATCTGGCCAGTGACGGAGATATTCCTCAGTTCTCCCCGGTTATGTCCTACCAGGCTTCCAACTTTCTCGCCGCCCGTGACTTCAGCCTCTCTGATATTTACATCCTGGATCGAACCGTTTTCACCTATATGTCCGAATAGGCCAACTTCGTCTTCTCCTGGGCGGTCGATATGAAGATCGGCTATGGTATGTCCTTCTCCACCGAAGATGCCAGTGAATGAATTTTCTTCTTCGCCTATCGGCACCCAACCATCTGCCGTGGCAACAAGTTCTTCGTATCCGGCCTTTTGGGCATCTAAATCAAAGCCTAAGGTATAATTTTCCCCAAGAGCATTCCCGACTTCATGTAAATCATACCAATTATCAACAAGGTATAGACCGATTGCGTGAAGATTACCGTCGTCTGAACCAACATATATAGTACCTCTGTCGGCGATGATAGGTGAAGAAACGACCGAATCATCTGTAGGATAAGCCCACTTTTCTTCACCCTCTAAGGTGATCGCGTAGAGATTGCCGTCATCTGATCCCACATATACGGTACCGTCACCGCTTATCGCGGGTGAAGAACGTATGGACTTCTCTATACTGAAATTCCATTTTTCGGTACCCCATGGATTCAAAGCATACAGATTCCCATCGGTTGAACCAAAATACAGCGTCTCATCATTCCCCAAAGATGCAGAAGACTCTATTGCACCATCTGTCTCAAAGCTCCATATCTCCGTACCATCTATATCTATAGCATACATAGAGTGGTCGTGCGAACCAATGTATATCGTGCCGTCGATACCGATAGTAGGTGACGATGTCAAAGGATCCCGGGTAGAAAAGCTCCATTTTTCCCTACCGCTAGAGTTCAAAGCATATAAATTACCATCGGTTGAACCAAAGTATATCCTTCCATAGGGACCGATAGTTGGAGATGAACTTACAGCCCCTCCCGTCTCAAAGCTCCATATCTCACTACCATCAGGATTTATAGCATAAACTCGCTTGTCAGTTGACCCTACGTATATTGTACCATCTTCGCCTATTGCAGGGGTGGATTCTATGGGACCGCCAGTACTGAATTCCCATCTTTTCGCCCCGTTCGGATCCAATGCATACAGGCTGCCATCTTCAGAACCTATATAGATATCGCCATCTCTGTCGACTACAGGCGCTGAGGATATACTCGCTTCTGTTTGGAAGCTCCATATCTCTGTCCCACCAGAATCCACCGCATACAACTTACCATCCTCCGAGCCAAAGTAGACTGTTCCGTTAGGCCGAATCGTGACCGGGGTCGAACGTACTTTACCGTTTGTTTCGAAGGCCCATTTTCTTTCACCCTCTATCTCAGTAGTTTCGATTGGAGATTGATACGGGTAATGACCGGTAGGGATAGGACCAGGCCATGGTCCTGGCCCTGGTCCCGGCCATTCATAGGGATCGTATTCGATATCTAACTTATACTCTATCGACTTGTCGATGGAACCTCCAACGTCGAGATTTATCTCGAAAATATTTGATCCCAACGTTAGATGATAGGTATTTGACGGATTCCACTCATCATCGGTTGTGGTGATCTCATCTGAACGCCCATCCCCCCATTCAATCTCTAACTGTATATCCTCATCCACAGGCTTTACTAATCGGATGGTTTCCTCCCAATTATAAGTATCTATAGTTGTTTGGCGTTTTATAGTTTCACTATCTTCTCCTCTTGCATCAAAATCGTATTCAGATACAGCATATAGGCTACCGTCGTAAGAACCTATATATATCGTTCCGTCTTCACCTATTGCTGGAGAAGAACGGAATGGCATATCCCAATCTTCAAAAGCACCTTCAAAAGCCCAAACTTCAGTTCCGCTTTCACTATTTACGCTATACAGATACCCGTCGTCAGAACCAACGTAAACAAAGCCATTAGAACCGATCGCTGGTGATGAATCTACATTATCTCCGGTTTTGAAGCTCCATTTCTCTGTCCCTCCAGGATTTACAGCATATAAGTGGTTGTCCCTAGAGCCTACATATATCGTGTCGTCATCATCGATAGCTGGAGATGAGTCGATTCTTCCACCCGTCTCAAAAACCCATTTTACACTGGCTCCTTCATCCCCTTGCTCCTCTATCGCATATAGATTACCGTAAGTAGACCCAATATATATTGTTCCGTCTTCACCTATAGCCGGTGAAGAACTAACAGCATCTTCCGTTTCGAAGCTCCATTTCTCCGTTCCATCAGGGTTCACGGCATACAAGTTGTTATCCCAAGAGCCGACATAGATCGTGCCATCACTACTGATGGTAGGAGATGAGTCGATTCTTCCATCCGTCTCAAAAACCCATTTTTCGTTCCCGTCGTCTTCAACCGCGTAAAGATTACCGTCATCAGATCCAACATATATGATGCCGTTGCTCCCTATGATCGGAGAGGAACTTATTTCTTCTGTTGGCTCTTCGAAACTCCATTTCAAATCAGGCGAATTTTCTTGATCTTCTACAGCATACAGCGTCCCATCGTCCGAGCCCATATATACAGTGCCATCAGGACCAATGGCTGGACTAGAACGTATCTCTTCCTCTGGCTCGTTAAGACTCCATTTTAAGACCGGCTCGTTAAATCCATCCCTCAAGGCATAGAGAGTACTGTCATGACTCCCAACGTATATCGTGCCGTCATCTCTAATGGCTGGGGAAGAGAATACTAGACCTTCTGTACTAAACCTCCACCTTTCAACTCCGTCTATTTCACTGGTGTCATAAGGACTTTTACCCGTTCGATGTAGATTTCGACCGAACACCGCCCAGGGATGTTTCTCTGCATATGAGGAAATGGCGTGTAATCTGCCCGTGATAATACCATCGTCCTCGCGTTGTTGGGCGGAACCTATGTAAACCGTCCCATCCTTTCCTATCGCAGGGGATGACCTGATTTTACCTGTATGGAATTCACCACCCGTATCGTGAATCCATCTCTCAGAAGAAGTATAACCCTGGTCTTTTATGGCATACACATTGCCTTCAAGGGTTCCAAAGTAAATAGTTCCGTCAGCACTTATCGCAGGAGATGAACTGACTTTTTCTAGAGTTTCATGTTCCCACTTTAAATCATAATCATTTTCATGTCTATCCAAAGCGAATAATGTACCGCTGTGGTCGACTACATATATTGTCCCATGTTTATTGATAGCGGGAGAGGAATAGATCTTATCACTAGATTCATAACTCCATCTTTTAGATCCCTCCTCTGGATCTATAGCGTACAGTTTTCGATCTTCCGAACCCACATAGATAGTGCCGTCCGGTCCCACAGCAGGAGCCGTAAGCTGATTTAACCACGGTTCGTCAAATCTCCATTCTTCCGTCCCATCGAACTGATTCACAGCATACAGTACTCCACGACTCGTGCTCGCATAGATAGTGCCGGCTTTACTCATAGCAACCGATTCGATTAATCCTTCGGGTTCAGCAAAAACCCATCTTTTTTCGCCCTCACGACTCACCGCGTAGAGGTTCTTGGAAGAACTCACATAGATGGTTCCGTCGCCTCCTATATTCGGAGAGGTCCTGATAGGATCATCTGTTTCAAACTTCCATTCCTCACTGCCATCAGGATTCACAGCATACAGATGATTGTCCCATGAGCCCACATATACAGTCCCATCTTTTCCTATAGCAGGAGATGAAGGAATAAAATCATCCGTTTCGAATCTCCACTTCTCTGTACCGTCAGAATTAACAGCATAAAGGTAACCATCGTTAGAACCCACATATATCGTCCCGTCTTCACCGATAACAGGTGATGAGCGAATCTCCCAAGATGAGAAGAAACTCCATATCTCCGTTCCGTGAAGAGGTGCGCTTTCGTAGGGACTCCATCCTGTACTCTTCCTATCCCTACCAAACATAGCCCAAGAAAGTGCCTCAACATAAGATGAAATCGCATATAAATTTCTGTCATTCGCACCGACATATATTGTGCCATCCTCAGCGATTGCGGGGGAGGAATATATCGAGTGCCCTACAGAAAATCTCCATCTCTCTGTACCATCCGGATTAATTCCGTAAAGATTATTATCAGTCGAGCCTACATATATAGATCCTTCACTACCGATCGCTGGTGTTGAACGAACATGTCCTTCTGTAGAAAATTCCCATCTTTCCGAGCCGTCGGGATTCACGGCATACAGGTTTTCATCATGTGAGCCGATATAGACAGTTCCATCCTCAGCGATAGCCGGCGAACAACGCACTTTATCGCCAGTTTTGAAGCTCCATCTTTCTGTACCATCCGGGTTCACAGCATACAGGTTGTTGTCATCTGAGCCCACGTATATAGTCCCATCTTCACCTATAGCTGGCGAAGAATGCACTTCATCACCAGTCTGAAAGCTCCACCTTTCCGTGCCATTTTGGTTCACGGCGTACAGGTTGTTGTCGTAGGAGCCGACATAAATAGTACCGTCATCTCCTATTGCCGGCGAGGAATACACCGCACCATCCGTTCTAAATTTCCATCTTGGGGACGGAGATTCACCCTTGTCTTCTATTGCATACAAGATGTGATCATCTGAGCCAACATAAATAGTACCGTTAATCCCTACTACTGGAGAGGAACACACGGAGCTTTTTGTGCTGAATGTCCATTTCTCCGATCCATCAGGATTTATCGCATATAAATCGCCGTCCCATGATCCAACATATATTGTTCCATCACTACCAATAGCGGGGGATGTTGAGTTAATAGTATCACCTGCCTCAAAACTCCATTTTTCTTTTCCCTCTGAGTTCACGGCATACAAGTGATTATCAAATGAACCCACATATACTGTCCCGTCTCTGCTCACTGCTGGTGAGGACCATACTGCACCATCCATATCAAACCTCCACTTCTCCATACCGTCTACATGGGCGGTTCCATAGGGACTTCTCCCTGTCCGCTTAGAGTCTCCTCTAAAATTGTCCCACGGGTGGTACTCCGCTACAGCATTCTGCATCACCAATGCATAATCTTGGTTCTCATAACCATCGTTGGTACCATCTACAGGAATATTTTCCGCTAGGATGCGGATCGTATAGGTGCCAGGTTCTAATTCATCTGGATCGATGTATACGTTCTGGACATTGTTGACACTGTCCATCCAACCAGCGTTCTCGTCTCGATAAAACGGTCCCATGGTTCCTGTGTTTTTATATGTATAGATGCTGTCACTCTCATAACCCTCAGTACCCTCAGAGCTGAAAGCGTTACCTTTGTAAGTATTCCCTTCTGGTGATTCAACCTCAAGGTTTAAATCATTTTTGAGCGCAAAGCCATCATATTGTAGTCCCTCTTTATCAGTCCAGGTGAGTGTGATTTTCAAGGGTTCAGATTTGTTTTCTACCACTATTTCATATTCATCTCTTTCTCCTGTTTCTAGGGGTGCGGGATGGTCCTCTTTCTCTAGGAGGGATGTTTGATCTCTCACCATAAAATTCGTATCAGTATGAATAAGATTAGCAAGATTCACCATACCCCATCCCTCGTGTTTGTTGGGAATGTATTCTACATTACCATCACCTGTTTGGTCTTCTTCTAATGGTTGAGCCGTGTTGATGAGCAAGGCCTTTACCATAGCTGGGCTCGGCCTAAATCCGTAAACATCTTCGTACCATTCAACCACTACTGCAGCCGCTCCTGCCACCGCAGGGTTCGCAAAAGATGTGCCAGTTCCATGCCAGTAATCTCCTCCAGCATGAGTTGAAGTTACATTTTCACCAGGAGCCACCAGATCGGGCTTGACACGGTTATCATCTGTCCAGCCTCTGGAACTGTACTCCCATATGAGATTTGGATTTTCCACACCTTTTGGTGGGAAATAATTCTCCGTGGCACCTACTGTGATGATGTTTTTACCTCCTCCTGGTGCAGTGACGGAGTTATAAACAATCTCCTCTCCATTATATCCCTCATTTCCTGCAGATTTCGTTATGATCATGGGTTCATTAGGTTCATACCACCCTGTATCATTAGCATCTCGTACGGCCCTATCATATGCCTCGGTAGTCTCCGTATATCCTATTATCGGCCAACCATCTTCATCTACCTCGCCCCATGAGTTCACATGGATATATGCGTCGGCGGTTTGTTTCGCTTGATTAGGTATTTCATATCCATCCACGGGGACTTCACCATCTCCTAGGATCTGTTGAGCATGAATCAGTGCTTCCGGTGCTAAGCCCTGGCCAGCATAGTAATCCTCGTAAGCATACTCCCCTGTCCCACCATGTCCCTCATAAGTATCAGCTGCCACAATTCCAGCCACTCGCGTTCCATGGGAATGATGAGGAGAGCCAATCCAGTCTTCCCATCCGTCATCAACCCATTCTCCTTCAATAGTATAACGTTCTCCACTTATCACTCTCCCGTTATCCTCCTCACCAAAATCTTCATGACCAGCATTTTCTATAGTCCCATCCCCGAGACCACTATCTGCAACTGCGACGATTACTCCTTTCCCAGTGTAACCCAATTGATTAGCAAGTGATCCCGCTTTTCCAGCATAATCACCCAACAGTTCCTCATCTCTGAAGGCGCTATCTGGATCATCATACGGGTCCCAATTCCAAAGCCCACCACCCACTATCTGTGTCTGCATCTCGTCTTCGGGCTTGATACCATTGGAGTTAGAGATAAAATAAACTTCTCTCATCCTAGCTATCTCCGCAAAGATCGATTCATCTTCAACAATTGTTCGGACTTTCATACCATAAGTAGCAAGTTCTGTTACAGACTGAAGATATACTTTTGATTCTAGAGTTTTCAATGTTTCGTCACTCGCTCCTTCCACTAACCTGATATTGATCTCACCGGATCTCAAATCTTCCGCGAGTTTGAATCCGGGCTGGTAGACGTCCACCCAATCCACGAAGAATTTTTCTTCGACTTTCTCTGCCAACTCAGGTGTCATCACGACTTCATAAGCATAGTTCGGTTGATAATTGATTATCTCTACGCCCATGCTCTCCAATTCTTCCCGCCACTCCGAGTTCACCGGTCCTATCATGTCCACAATGTAAATACCTTCAGTTCCAGGTTCATAACCCTCGATCATCAAGTCCGAGTCGAAATCAGGATACCCTTCCCTTGTATCAAATTCGTGTCCTTTCACATTCAATCGATTCCGATGCTCCAACTTATCGATTATATATTTTTCTTCGAACTCTTCGATATCAGTTTCCGATACTTCTACCATAACATACATGCCGTACCTATCGAGAACCTCACCAAAATCTTCCAAAAAGGAGATGTCCTCATCTTCCCTAATGTCCCTCATCAAAACGATATCTGTTTCTTTTTCTTCTGTAGTTGTTTCTTCGGCGGCCGCAGACGGCGATACAACACCAAATACAGATATCAGTAAAAAAGATATAACCAAAACAGAGATACATCTTCTACCTCTCATTTTTGACCTCAAACATATATAATGTAAAAGGCAGTATTTAGATGCATCGCAAAAAATATTTATAGTATTAAATCGGTGAAGTTTATAGGGTAAGAGATGAAGATCCTGCCTGAGTCTGGAGGAAAAAATTCCTTTTTAGGAGGGAAAGACAATATGAAAAAGGGTCTGAAGACAGGATCAAAGGCAGTAAAAATATTCACGGTCGGCATCATCGGGATCTTGCTTTTCGGTAGTTTTGGTCTTGATCCAGGATCGTCTGCCGAGACAGAAACGTTTGAACTTAATCCCGCGGAAGGTTTATTCGCCGGCGGAAGTGGAACGGAAGCCGACCCGTACCTCATCACACACGTTGACCACCTTCAGAGGATGAGGGGGAACATGTTTGCCCATTATCGGCTGGCAGACGATGTCTACGCGGCCGAGACCGCTAGATGGAACGAAGGGAAGGGATTCATCCCGATAGGCGAAGAGGACAACCCTTTCCTAGGACAGCTTGATGGCGACGGTTATGAGATAAAAAATCTATACATAAATAGACCTGATGAATCTTTTGTGGGACTATTTGGAGCTATCGGGGAAGGAGGGGGTCTCTCTGACTTAACTCTCCGACACGCTAGGATCAAAGGAGAAAACCTTGTCGGAGGGTTCGCCGGACAAAGTATGGAAGGTTTTGTGAAAAACTCAGAAACTACTGGGAGCGTAGTCGGTAACGGCAGAGTCGGCGGCTTGATAGGAGAAAATCATGGAGATATCATCGACTCTTCTTCATCCGCTAATATCCATGGCAATAATAGAGTAGGAGGAGTGATAGGACACAATGAAAAAGGTGATATAGATAGAACCTTTGCTACTGGAGATGTAACGGGCAGAGCTAGGGTCGGCGGCTTTATCGGCTCAACTAGAAGTTTTGAAAGTAATATCTCTGATTCCTTTGCTTCAGGAGATGTAGAAGGAAATGAGAGTGTGGGTGGATTTATAGGAAAAATTTCAGGTTTACACTACGCTCCTGAGCCCCCTATTAGGCCCTTTCCTCCGGTGCTAACCATAAATGCATGTTATTCAGTTGGACGGGTGACCGGAGATGAAGATTCTACAGGGGGTTTTATTGGATATATTTCTGGGAGGTCGGAAGATGAAGTCAAAAATTCCTTTTGGGATGTAAAAACGTCCGGCCTATATGAGAGCGAAAGAGGGACCCCTAAGACCACTGAAGAGATGCAGTCGATCAGTACTTACGAATGGGCGGATTGGGACATAGCTACCTCCGACGAGTGGGACGGAGAGACCTGGGAGATAGACGAGGGGAACGACTATCCTCGACTGAGAGAACCTAAAGAAGACAGTATCCTGGATTATTTATGGCTGATCGCCATCATCGCCTTCGTTGCAGTGCTCGTTGTCATGGTTAGGAAGCGGGAGAAAAAGGGTGATGATACTGACAAGCCGACGCTGCGGAGAAAAGGAGATGATGAAGAGATCTAGCGGCACTTAACTTTTAACGATATGATCTGCGTGAGATACCAGCCACTATCACTTCGCAATCGATGTGGAACATGATCTAGCAGGACTTTTCATCTTGGACATAGACATCTGCATCTGGAGATGAAAAAACTACAGGTGAAGATATGTTATCTTCTCGTCCTCTGTCCTCAGTTCTACGGCACCGATGAGGCGGCGGTCTGGAGAGTACTGGTCCGCCGCATCCTTCATATGAGCTGCCAATCCACTCTTTTGCTCCTCGTCCAGCTCGGCTTTCCCTCTGCCATCCAGTATGATCAGGGCTCTTTCTTTGTGTGGAAATCTACCCTCCGATTCACGGGCGGCGAAGTCGTCCATGGTGTGATCTATGAAGTTTTTGAGTCGGCTCTCAGAAAAGTTCTGTGATGTGCTCATGTTGTAGTACCCTATCTGGTCATCGATCAAGAGAGGCGCTCCCTCTCCTCCGAAGGGCATCCAATGTGTATCGGAACCGTCGGAACGGGCGGCGAAGTAAAACGAAGGGAGGTTTTCATAGTTCCCCGAGTTCATCTCCTGGACGAAATCAACGAAATACCTTGAAGAGGAAAGTTCATCCAAGTCATTGGAAAATTCGTCGATATCTATCTCGTATTCGGTTTCGTTCAAAGCGGTCGGAGTGAACCCGTGGGATACGGCGGAACGTACGGATTCATCTTCAAACCTCTCTAGGATATATCCCAACGAATGAACGTCGTCAAGATCTTTTATGCTCCACTCCCTCGCAGCGGTGAAATCCATCCCCAACTCTTCGCTCAGTTCCTCGACAGCCTCCTTATAATTCATGTTTCCTTCGCCGAGCTCTTTAGGAAGTTCCTCCAAAAAGGTTCCGTTGAAAGAAAGGAAAGCCCTGAACTCCTTCACCGGCTCGTCATAACTCTCTCCTTCAAACCATTTCAGCACCTGCTCGGTTCGATCTTCCCCCAAAATGTCCAGACTCAGCGCTATCGAACCTCTGCCAAAACAGGGATACTTTCCTTTCAACTCTTCAACGGTCTCTATCTCTCCGCCGGCTCTGCACGCGGTTAAAAACAGCTCTTCTCTCTTCGATAGGTCGGAAGTCAAGAACTCTTGGAAAAGTCCTGTTTCACGCAGCGGTTCGCTCTCTTCTCCCATGCCTAGGATCTCTTCACTGTCCTCTCTCCTCACCTCTATCATGTCGATCACTTCTCCAAAGGCTTCGACCGGCCGCAGAGTACGATCTGCTCTTCGAGGGTCGTGTACACTTTCAAGATCGTAGTATATATATCCGGCAGTACCCAAGCCGGGATCTTTTAGAGTGTTCTCGCCTTCCAGATATAAACCCCCAGTGGTTCGGAAAAGTTCAGGTAGAACTATAGATGCGTCGTTGCCTACGAGAGAGCCCCTGCTCTTCATCCTATTTCGGAAGGTTTCCCACATATCCTCGTCAGATGTACGCTGGGGCAGGACTTCGACGGGATAGAAACGGTTACTCTCTCCAGAGGCAGCCATGAATGCCGTGACGAAAGAGCTCTCCAATACGTTACGGTATCTGCTCTCGGGAAGACGTGATATCTTCGTCTCGGAAGCCTCCGGATCGACGACGACTTCGGTGACGGTATCCGTTTCACCACTGGACGGAACCGCGGAGCCGTATCTTCCGGAGACCGCGTTTCTATACTCCATCACACCATCGAAGCCTATAAGAAAAGGCATGTTCTCTTTCTCTATGAGCCAAGAGTCTGAAGGGATCCGTTCGATGAACTGAAAAGTTCCTTCCCGCTCATCTTCACTGCCTATGGAAAAGACTCCCATGTATGCCTCTTTATCCTCTTCTAACAGAAAGGTCTGTTCCGCGGTGGTGAAGGAAGGTACGTAAGAGTAAATAGAGTCGGTATGTTCTGAACTTTGGGTGAGGTTGCGCGTGTCCTGCATATGATCCATGACTATATCCTGCTTGACCCTCAGAACTAGATGATTTTCTTCCATACCGCCCTCGGGCAGCGAAGAAGATGAAATATCGAAAGATATCTCTACCTCGTCGCTCTCTCCTTCGACCTGGACCGTCTCTTGGAATAAAGGTTCGTGATCTTCTTGTTTTAGATCCCGATAGTGATTGTGACGGCCCCATACCTTGGGATCGGTGCTTCTAACTCCTTCGATCTTCATGACTTCCACTAAAAGATCGGTTTTCACTTCGACCTCTGGATCCGTCTGAACTTCGAAAGTCAGATCAACCTCGTTTTCCGAAGAGTTGAAAATATTGCGGCTGAAAGAAACGTTTCTTATTTCATGTTCCGCGGAGGAGAGAGGTTTGTATCCTTTTTCAAGAAGGGGCATAGGAGTGTATAACGCTGCAGCGCTGCAGTGAGTTAGAGGTGCGTAATTCCTAACGAGTTCACCGGACGAGTACTTCTCTGATGATATCACTTTGCTCTCTCCCGTCTTAACGGTCAGATCGATCTCAGAAGTGCTGAATCGTGTAGACAGAACGGTCCTGTAATGATCGTCATATCCTTCGGAGAAGGGATCGATCCACTCCCTGGTCGAAGATGATTCACCATCGTGTCCTCGTACAGTTGTTTCTGAGACATCGTGAAATTTTATCAGCGGATCTTCACTGTTCAATCGAACGTCGAGATCCAAAGTATAGGACGAGCCGTACTCTAAAGATCTGTTATTCCATACCGTCAAGCCTCCTAAAGGCAGGTTGTAGACGGGCAGTGTTTTCACTGCTTCTCCGGCCTTGTAAGCGTTCCCCGACACTCTTTGATCATCTATGGTGAGGTCTCGATACCTCTGCATCTTGTTCACCATACGGCTCAAAAATATCTCCGAGGTCCGGTAGAAGCTAGCGTTCCCGTATGCCCAGTATGAGTCTTCGCCGGCTTCTTCCTGCATCAAGGAATCGGCTTTGTCCGAGAGTTCTCTTTTCGTCTCTTCTAAAACTTCGATAGAACGGTCGTATCCCTCTTGGATCCACCACGTATCTATATCCGAAAGATCATCAGAGTGTATGTCCTCTTTTTCCACTTCCAAAGGAAGTTCGATAGAGTCTGTTTCGATAAGATGATCCGAATATGGGTCTCCCTCTCCGAGAAGGATACTCCACAGTCTGCTCCCACGATCTTCTCTCGAGCCGACCAGATCGAAGATGTTGAGGTTCATGCGCTTGAAAAGATTGTAGGAGTTGGAATGGTTGAGCGGCAGTAAAAAGTCTCTTTTGAGGTGACCGGTAAAATTTCCTAGGGCCGCATGACCTACTGATACGTGGGCGTCGCTGGGCGGTATATTTATGTCGCGGCTCACTTCGTAATCTTTCAATATCCAATCGAACTCTTCGATCAATTCGTCTGAAGAAGCGGTCAAAAAGTCGTCTATCGATTCAAGAGCCTCCCTTCCATCTTCTCCTTCCAACAAGTACTGGTATACTTCGTACAACCACTTGTTTTTGGTGAAGTTCTTTTCCATCTCTATTATCTCTAAAGTGTGTTCCTTCGGTTCTCTATCCCATTTCTGCATTTCGTCCTCTATTTCCCCTGCCTTATCAGCCAACATCGAATGATTCTCATGCAAAGTGGAAGTTGCGTTCTGTTTTACGCCGTCGTGGAAAAGATCTTCGGAAGACAGGTTATCGACGACCTCTTTAGTTTGATTGAGATGATCCCATACTTCTCTCCAGCCCTCTCTATCTTTATCGTCCCAATCTTCCATGGTCTCATTGTATTCCTCTATCCGGGCTTGGACCAGATCGTATTCGTCTCCCATCGTATCTTCAAAGTGATTTCTCCTGTTCCTGAGTTCGTCGGTTATCTTACCCTGTATGACTTCCTGCATGTTTTCGGTATTCAGTCTATCCTCCGGCTCGCTCCTTCTTTCGGATGTATGGTTAAAACCCCAGTCAGAGAGGAAATAGATGTAGTATAACGGCACCGCTCTTTCTATCGACTCGGACTCTCGAAAGCCCAGTGAGACGGAAAGATTTTTGGCCGTGTAAAGTATCGATCGAGTTACGTTCTCTACTCCGTTCGGGCCTATGATGCTTAAGTTCTCCATCCAAGGTAGGGGTCCTAGTTCCCCTATCTTCCTCTCGACGAGCTCTCTCACCTCGGGCTCCTCCACTTTGAAGCTGTCGAGAGTGACGTCCATGACGTTAGAATATAAGCTGATCAAAGTTCTGAGGTAGCTCATCTCCGCCGGAACGTCCGAGAGCGAGGTGATATTGTCTGAAAGGTCTTCGAACTTCCAGTTGTAAGTGTTATCTTCGCCAAGTAATTCTCCTTGAACCAATCTTTTCATCATACCGAAGGACGTGTTGACCCAATCTTCGTTTTCTTTTATCACGCTCAAGAAGTCGCCTTCTAGAGTACTGTTCAAAAAGGGACCGGGATAAGATATCTTTTCGGAGAGAGTTCCTTTCTCCTGAAACAATCTGATTATCAGCGCTTCGAGGTTTACTTTGTTTCCCACACCTTCACCTAGATGATCCGATAAAGTCTCGGCATCGGTTTCAAAAAATTCCGCCGTCTCGTGCAAAAGTTCGGTATCCATGGAGCGGAACACCCTCGCCTGTTCGAGTAGAAGCGCCAGTTTAGCGATGTTTTTCACCTCCTCTTCGGTCAAGAGTTCGTGGGTCTCTATAGTCCCCTTGTCCCTGGTAAAGCACGAAGCGTAAGATACCTGGTTCTCCTCTTGCTCCCACGCATCTCTCTCTTCTCCTTCTCCGAAAGTTTTCGAAAGGCCGTCATAATCGTCGAGCCATCCCGTTTCGAAATGTTCCGAGAACGGTGCGTCGAACCAGTCGCCCTCTACCCCTAAAGAATGAAGATAGTTCCCGTCGAATATCTTCATGTGAAGGTATGCAGAACTCATCAGATCTACCGACCTTCTTATCCTCTGCGGCCTGAAGTGCCGCATCCTTTCGGCCAAAAGAAAAAAGTGAGTCTCTACGGTCCTGTTTATGTCGATCTTTCGGCTCGAAAAGGTGCCGGTCCTCTCGTTGACCACGTCGACGTGAACCCTCCTTTCGACTTTAAAAAAACCGGGTAATTCTTCCCACCTCGTCTCGTCATCCCTCTCCTCTCTTATGTAAAGGGGCAGTATCTCTATATCCGGCCTGTCGTCCCTAATAGGTCTTAGATGAACGTGAACGTCGTATCCTCTGACCTGATAGGTGCCTTCATGGTTCTCTTCAAAGTATTCTTCGAATATCCTGGTGGTGTTTTCTCCCACTTTAGATCGGAGTTGTGCGGTAGTGTATATCTTACCGGTCTCGGACATACCCCTACGGACTTTTTCCACGGCCTCCTGTCCGGCTTCCCATGCTGCACTTTCCAGTTCATCTTCGATGTTATCTATCCTGACGTCCAATTCTTTGAGACCCGCGGTATCCGAGATCTCCCTCTGTGACTGCAGTCGGATACGCACGAAATAGGCGCCTGCGATCATGGAAAGTACCAGGAGGACGGTACCCAACAATACGAATATCATCACCGCTCTTTCATCATCCACGAGGTCAAAAGAGGTTCTCAATTCGAGGGCACCTCCGTAACGAAGATATGGTTCTCATACCTCTCGCCGTCGTACAGATTGAGCATCGTGAGTCTAAGGTCGTTCTCGCCGGCTCTCATCTCTATGTTTGGGGACGTCTCATCTCGCCACTCTCTTTCGCTTGAAGGCAGCCTGCCCGTGTGATTCAACTCACAAGGTTCCCAGAGATGTACTTTCGGCCCGAACATCTCTATGGCGTCCATCCCGTCCTGTCTCAATATCAAAAAGTCCGAATTTATTTCGATAGTGTAGCTATCGCCGCTCACCTGCGGGTCGAGATATATCCCTTCATCTCGCTGAGAAAAGGTCACTCTCTGGCTCATCTCATCCACGTCCGACCCGTACATATCGGTTATTATGCGTGAGAGCTTTCGAGCCCGGGTTTCCAGTTCTTCCTGTTGAAGTTCACCCATCTGGTAGTAAAAGAAAGTGGTCACTGAAGATATCAAGATTATAGCAACGGCCATGAGGACTATCTTCGACTGTAACCACTGCAGCAAGTTCATACTCTCACTCTATGATGAGGAATTCGAAAGCTTGTAACCTTAGTATACTTTACGGTCGATAGGAGTAAAAAATTGAAATAATTTTGAAGAGTTGGTGGTAGATATGAGTGAAAAGGCAAACATCTTCGTTACCGGGCCGCCCAGAAGCGGAAAGAGCACCCTGGTGAGAGAGATCATAAAAGAGTTGGATCTGAAAGTGGAAGGACTTCGAACCCCGGATATCAGAGAAAACGGAAAAAGGAAAGGATTCAAGCTGGTAGACGTGAAAAGCGGTGAAGAAGGTATATTGGCGCATGTCGACGTGGAAGAAGGACCGAAGGTGAGCAGGTATACGGTGAACTTGAAAGATTTGGAAAAGATGACGAAAAAGTCGCTCGAGAACGTTTCCGATGATTGTGATATCGTGGTGATAGACGAGATAGGTACCATGGAACTTTTTTCAGACAGGTTCAAAAGAGTTGTTGAAAGGCTGTTGAAAGAAGATACGCCGGTCGTAGCGGTCCTCCACAGGAACCATGTCAAGCATTATGGAGATATGGGTGAAGTGTTCGATCTCGGTGAAGAGGATTACCGAGTGGTAAAGAAGAAGATAAAAAAGATGTTGAGTTGAATACCACTCTCGAATTTCATCCATCCTCGTCCTTTTCTCCATCCTCATCTTTCAACCACACCGTCCGCTGTGGGAACGGTATCGTCACTTCAGCATCTCTGAACTCCTGGTCGATCCTATCACGGATATTGCTTGCAACGTTCCACTGCTCGAGATAATCATCTATCCAGAAACGCAGGTTGAATTCAAGGCTCGAATCCGCGAACTCGGTGAATCTTACAACGGGTTCCAGACCTTCTTCTTTGACCACGTGTTCCTGGTCTTCGATAACGTCGTAAAGTATCTCTTTGACGCGTTCGATGTCTGAACCGTATGCCACGCCGACGTTGACCAGTATCCTTTTCTTTCTGTCCGGTTCCGCAAGATTTTTGATCTTTTGATTGGCGATAGAGTTATTGGGGAGTACGATCATCTCGTGTTCCCTTATATTATAGAGTTTAGTGCTACGCATGCCCACTTCTTCGACGCGGCAGTACTCGCCGCTTTCGAGTTCTAAAACGTCGCCTATGGTGAAGGGTCTATCTAGAAGTAAATGCATCCCGCTGAAGAAGTTTGAAAGTGTATCCTGAGCCGCGAACGCAAC
>PWHU01000147.1 GCA_003555395.1 Thermoplasmata archaeon | reverse complement strand
GGAGGAATTGAACCTTCTCGACCAAAAGCGTGTAGGCCGAACTGAAGATAAAAAGGAAGATATTGAAGCTAGATTGAACTATATAAGGAAACAAATATTCCGAGATCAGTAGAATGTCAGATTATAGTCAATGACCCGACTTTTTGTACTATCAGAGGGTCTTTGACTCATTTCAGGAATCAAATTCCCGATGTCACAGGAAAGCCCCTGTGCTTTCCTGTAGATGCAGGGGAGCTCGTAACTTAGTTCAAAAAGTTACGAGTTCCACTATAATCAACCGGCTCCTACAGTTTCATCTCCTCCGTCCTCGTCCTTTTGCTCCCTCTCTTTCATCATCGCTCTTCCCAATGGTTTCAAGAACGAGAAGATCACTATGAATATCATCGCGAATATTATCATCACATATGCCAGACTCGACATGCTTAAACTTACAGTGATCTCCCAATAAGGTGTATCGGTGTAAAAGAGCTGGCTGCCGATGACTGGAACAGGTTTTGGGCCCACAAGGGTGAATACGAAGAATATGACCGACAGCATGACCATCATATGGATGGTTCGCATCGGACCCAGCGGCCAATTGTTTGAGCTCTGAGGATACCTTATAGCGACATAGATCATAGCTCCTAGAAGCAGGAATATCAGAGTCCAAAATAGATATACCTGCGATACTAAATAGAGGGCAACGAACCCCAACATCGAGAAGACAAATAGAAACAATTCCATTTTTTTTTCACCTGTCTTATTTCATGTCCTAGTCCCATAATCTTTCATGAACTCTCTCGACCATTCAAGGACTTCATCGGTCAGCGAGGATGAACTCTTCTTATAAGCCTCTAATATGTCGTCCATTGTAACTCCTGCGGTCGGGCCTTTTTCATCTCCTTTCAAGTATCTCTTCAATTCTTTCTTCTTATCGTCGTCCTTGTGGAATTTTCTTTTGCCCTTGACCATATCTCTTATAGCTATCAACTTTGCATTTTCAACAATCGAGGCTATGTCTGCCCCGGTGTAACCTCCAGTTTTGCTGGCTAGTTCTTCGAAATCTATGTCTCCTGTGGTAGGGATATCCCTCAAGTGTATCTTGAATATCTCTCTCCTAGCTTCGATATCCGGCGGAGGTACATAGAATATCTTATCTAGTCTACCTGGACGTAGAAGAGCTGGATCGAGTTTTTGAGGTCGATTTGTAGTTCCAACGATCATGACCTGCTCCGCACCTTCCATCCCGTCCATCTCGGTCAGGAATTGAGATACGGCTCTGGAAACTTCGGCTGTCTGCATACTATCCTTAGAGGCGAGAGAGTCTATTTCATCGAAGAATATAATGGATGGGGCGTTCTCTCTACCCCTATTGATGATCTCTCTTATCTTTGCTTCAGATTCACCAGCAAATCCCGATACCAACTCAGGACCGTTGATTATCTGCATCGAAACATCGAGCTCGTTACTTGCCGCTCTCATTATGTGGGTTTTACCGCATCCTGGTGGTCCGAAAAGCAGCATACCTTTACCGGTCTCCATTTCGTATCTTTCGAACAGATCTGGATTTGTCAAAGGTAACTCAACGTACTCGTGCAGCGCTTCTTTGATATCTTCCAATCCGCCAACATCTTCGAAATGCACCTGCTTTTTCCTCTCCTTTCTCTCCGATTCGTGCATCCTTCGTTCGAAGTCCTGCTTTGCCTGTTCGTATTTTTTGATCATGTTTATTTTGATACTGGGCTTTATCTTCGGTACTATAACTTCAAAGTCCTCTTGAGTTATGGCGCTCTGCTGACGTGTTTTCATAGCCCTTGTCATAGCTCTTGTAGCCGCTTCGTTACATAGGTTCGCCAGGTCAGCACCGGAGTACCTCTCCGTATCCTCCGCGATCTTTGCAAGGTCGACTCTCGGGTCGACAGGTTTATCCATCAAGTGTATCCTGAGGATCTGTACCCGCGATTCGAAGTCGGGAGGTGGTACGTATATTATCTTATCGAGTCTGCCTGGACGTAGAAGAGCTGGATCGAGCATATTAGGCATATTGGTACTTCCCACGACTATCATCTTCTCTTCGCTCTCAAGTCCGTCAAGCTCAGAGAGCATTATAGAGAGCAGTCTTCCCGTCACGTCGTCGGATGCATAACTACCTCTTTCCTTAGCGAGAGACTCGATTTCGTCCAGGAAGAGTATACAAGGAGCTCTCTGCTTTGCGGCTGCAAACAACTTCGCGATCCTCTGTTCGGATTCACCGTACCATTTTGACATGACATCCGAACATTTGACTGATATCATCTCGATGTTCAGTTCGTTTGCTAACGCTTTCATTATCAGCGTCTTTCCACACCCGGGAGCGCCGAACATCAGAACACCTGTTGGTGGGTCTACGCCGAACTCGTCAGCGATATTTTTTTGGGTCAGAGGCGTAACTAGAGATTCAAATATATCCTGCTTGACACCGTCCAGACCGCCAACGTCTTCGAAAGTTGTTTCCCCTAGAGCTTCCATCTCTGCTACTCTGGAACCCACGTCCGTTTCTCCCGCTTGGCTAGTGAAGTAACCGCTGTACCAATCCTTTATGAGCAGGCTGGAACCGGTAGCGGTATAAACCATTCCAAATCCCCCTAAGGCGAGAGTTGCCGTTAGCAAATCAACCGTTCCACGGTAATATACTACTCCCCCCACGACCGTCAAACCAAGGATTGCGCCAGAAAATGTTGAAAATTTGAACCAATCGCCTACGGTCTTAGTGGCACTTTTATCACCTAATTTACCCGCTATCACAACGGCTATGCCAATACCTATGACCTGTAACAGAGGAATGAACAATCCTGATAGATTCGCTATCCCTTCTTGGAACACGATCTGATTCAGGTTTCCCAATTCCCCATATGCTTCTAGAATAGATAGAAAATCGAAGTGATTAACAGGTGGTCTAAGAGGTCCTGCGTGTCCCGCTACTAGAGTCTTTTCTCCCCCTGAAAGAGGTCCAAACAGAAGTCCCAATGATTGAAAATTTCCGAGTGTCAGGAAGAGACTTATGAATATACCGCCGACGGTAGCGACCACGACTCCTAAAAATGTTGAATAAATTATAGCGGCACCGATAGGCACAAGGAAAGAAGTTCCGTAAGGTGCAAGGAAAAGGGTCAAAAAGACGAGAGCCCCGAACTTCCAATCGAACAAAGAGGCGCCCAATATCGCGATACAGATCAGCAGGAATACAAATGCAAACTCAGGCGCTTGATATGCGACACTACCGCTGGTAAACAAAACGATCACTATCAAAGACAGTTCTTGAAACTTTGAAGCTATCAGCCCCGCTATAACTCCGAAGAGTATAACCATCCAAAAAGGATAAAATGGCATGAAAGAAGCTCCTAAAGCGCCCAAAACAAAGAATGAGAGCATTATACTGTAATGTGGGTCTTCTTTTTCTCTTTTAAAAAGTGGTTGAAGATATTTACCAAAATTCTCACTGAACCACGTTTCCTCTTCTTCCTCTTTCTCCTTCCTGACCAATATCTTTTCTGGCTCGACATCTTTAGATTTTAATATCTCTTCTGATGGTGGTGGAGGAAGAGATCTTTTTCCGTCGGGCCCGTACTGGGGTTCTTCCAGACCCGGGATGGGCGGTGGCCTTTCATCACGTTTTTCATCTGGTGCGGGCGGTGAAGGCCTAGGTTCACCTTCACCAGGCGGAGGTGGAGCCGATGAACGCTCAGGAGGTATATCATCTTCTTCTGATTTGAACACGCTTGTACCTCCTTCTTCTTCATTTGCAATATCCAATGTCGTATAACCACATGACTCACAAAAAGCTGAATTATCTTCATTTATATTTAACTGATATTGTCCACATTCAGGACATTGGTTGGAAGCGCTTTTACCGTTTTGTCTACCTCTGACCATATCTATCAACCTTCTAAAGCAAGTCCTTTTTTCTTGTCTTTTCCCTTTCTAAATTTGTAAAGTACGAACCCAACCACACCAGCAGATCCTGTGGCTATAACCAGTCCCAGCAAATAATATGGGGGCATTTCGACGGGATCGGCATACATAGGATCTTCCTCTTCCGAGGGGTTGAATACGACCTCTACCGTATCATCACTTTCAGGTGTCAATTCATATTTAAAATTTTTTGAGACCCCTTCATATTCTACGGTTATGTTGTAAGTGCCGTAGTGGATATACCTCGGCTGTAACGTGTTCATCTCGGTTGGATAAGCGATCCCCATAGCGTTAGTCTGTCCCTCCCATATCCAGGTTTCATTTTTTATGGTGACATCCGCTCCTGGAACGTATTCGTTTTTTTCTCCATCGAAAACTGTGATGTAGAAGAATGTTACCTCTTCAGGGATTTCTAGAGGTATTTGAGAAACCTCATATCTATAGATGGATGATACGATGTCGTCTCTCATCACGTCATATGCCCTGATCTGGAATTCGACTTTTATGCCAGGAGCTAATCCATCTATCTCATAATACCATTTCGTACTACTTATCTCGTTGAATATATCCTGTCCTTCTTGAGCTTCTACTCCTTCCGCACCAACTTTATATTCGATCACAGCCATCTCTATTGGAACCTCAGAATCCTTTGATTCGATGGTGATATTTACTGATTCGCCTATATCCACAATCGTTTCTGTCACCCTGTCCGCTACCCCATCAGGATCAGTGGTCAATTCTATATTATCCTCGAACCCCATGAATTCCCATGTATTACCCCATGAAACCGTGTAATTGAAATCTTTCGACCTTATTTCCCTACTGCTATCGTCGGGATCATCCCAAGCTCGTATGCTAAAATCTATTCTTGTTCCAGCAGGGTAGCCAGGGATGGTAACTTGTTCTATTCCTTCCACGGGATCCACATTCCTAAAAGGCAGAGATCCCTCGCCCTCCATTGTTTCATTTTCATAACTCATATCTAAAATCGCATGGGCTATCTCCACGTCGTCGTATCTAGATTGGATAGTTATCGTTACAGGGTCCCAAGCATTTGGCGGTAACTCTGGAGAAATATCCATCTCCACATTTCTATAGAAGGCATCTTCGTAAGAATTATTGTAATGCCACGCACCACTAACTTCGTAGGAGTAGTTTTGAGAGGCATAAGTCATGTGTTGTGTGTAATTGATCAGATAAACATTCCATGTGACTACTGTACCTGGGGGAAAGTATTTGACATTATTCAAAAGAGATGTAGCCTCGTGTCCGTCGTCGGATATCTCGAATCTCCATGTGCCCGGCTCAGAAGGATCCAATCCACTGACAGGTTCCCCGTCCCATCCTATGGCTGAAACGTTCAGATACGCCTCGTCCATGCCGGTCGACTCAGTAGTCAAGTTCACATTTACGTTTTCATCACTTTCAGGTTCTATATCTCCAGTAGGAGGGATAGCCGGATCTGTTTCTATGGTGAGATCGTCAAAAGCTTCGATATCAGCATCTTCGCACGACGATCCGGAATTTACCCCTAGAAACCCCATCGGTAAGCTCAGACCTATAACCGTGATCCCTATGAGTAGAGAAGTAAAAATCTTTTTCATTTTACCAACGACCTCTCCTGTTTTCCTTCTTCTGTTATCTTATATAATTTCCACCCTATAGGACCTGCAATACCAACGACTATAAACACGGAAAAGACCGTGTAGAGATCGTGACCCGGATGAACCTCCGCAAATTCGGGTGGTTCGGGAGGTGAGTTGTATTCGAACCTCAGGGTATCGTTTTCTCTTATAACTACTAAATTTCCCTCATCATAAAGTATTTCAGTTTCATTTCTGAAAGCCGAATGCTTCAGTTCATATTCTATCCTCACCATCTCCCTTGTCTCGTTATTTACTTCATGAGGATAATAAACTTGGATCCAATAGGTTTCATTTATCGTCAAAAATTTATAAGTCTGTTCCCCCGTGACGTTAGGATAACAAAGGCCATATAAATTGGTCTGCGTTGTGGTCTCCCAACTCCTGTTACCTATCTCGACTTTGACCTCCGGAACATAGCGATCGAACTCGACGTCATAGACCGCCACATGGAAAGTCGACAGTCCTCTCTCTTCTAGATCCTCAGGTTCTTCTTCTACGGTATAAGAATATTTCTCCGATTCTATCATACTCTCGTTGAGATCCCATGCCCGGATGAAAAATTCCACGTTCACTTCTGGATATTGAACTGGTATCTCGTAGGACCACCTGGTCGGGCTCTTCTGTTCCATCTGCCACTGACCTTGGAAGGGGACTCCGTGCCATGTGTTGGTGATATTGTAAAAAAGGTATGCGTTCTCTATCGGGACGTTGTCGTCTCTCGATTCGATAGTGACTTCAACCCCTCTGTCTCTCGAAACCGTGGCGTTATAACCCGAGACGTCCGGTTCGGTTGTTACCCTGACATTTGGATCGAATTGACCTGGGTAATTCCAAACACCTATCTCCTCCACTTGGTAGGTGTAATTTTGGGAGACGACTTCGTTGCCGTAGGGGTCTCTAGCGCTCACGTGGAATATTATCGTTGTGTGGGGTATATCGTGCCATTCATCTTCTATTATGGCTGTTGCGCTTTTAGCGGGCCAGCTAACATTTTCATTATCGGGTCTAAAGAAGTATTGATAATAATCGTTAGTGCCGTCGGGATAAACGGCCTCCATCTGTAAGGATCCGCTGCCCAGTTTCACATCCGATCCAGATGTGATGTTGACTTCCACACTATCTCTCATACTCGGTTCTCTAGGATGATAATCAAGGTCTATATTTTCTTCGAACAGTTCATCCTCCGGCGTATCTATCGGCCTAGCAGGGAATGCACCGGAAACATTGTAGTGATATTTTTCAGATTCTAAATACCTGTTCACCCAAACACCGTCTTCTCTGGTCTTGTTTCCTACATACAGGTGAAAACTCACATGACACCCGGGTGGGAATTGGTATCCTTCTCTATCCGGGATCTCACTCCAGATGTTTAACTCAACTTGATAAGCATTGATCCTTTCAAAGTACTTTTCACCCGTACCGTTCCTTCTCCAAACAGTATTGTCGTATTCAGCGTACCAGGGGGTTCCGTCCCATAGTATGTTAGTCACATTTATCATAGCGGGAACATAACGGTCCCGCTCCGGATTTCTATATTTGTTTCCGTCGATCTGAACTCTACTACCATCAGGGAGTTCTTTTCCCGTGACGGTCACGGTGACGTCCTGCCCTGGATCGGTCTCTTCGTCGTCAGTGATATCTGGAGAGAAGCGAACATCAAATATGTCATCGAATGTTACGTCTTGCGTTGTATCTTGATCAACAATAGATTCTTCATCATATGAGAGTTCACGATCTAACCCCATCATTGAGAATCCGATATTTGCGGAAGAGACTACGAACATCGTTGCGACGATTATCAAAACGCATCTTTGTAGCAGCTTTTTGTTTATCACGATCGTATTCCTCTTTTTGTGTTGTCTTATCAATTCAAATTCTTTACTCCCATTTTAATCTTTTCCGCCGGATTCCTCTGTGCGGCTACCGGCATGAAGCCTGCAAAAATAGCGGTCGTAGTCGGCATACCCACCGGTTGGGAGGTAGCCACGGGCTGCATGGTGATCTGAGGCGTAG
>PWHU01000190.1 GCA_003555395.1 Thermoplasmata archaeon | reverse complement strand
GCGGAAGAGGGCATATGCCCCACCTGCGGTGCAGTGATACCCATAGATTCAGATGAATGCCCTGAGTGCGGCGAAGAATTAGAACCACCTGAAGAAGAGATATTTGAAGAAGAAGAAGAGGAAGAAGAACTAGTGGAACAGGAATGTCCGATCTGTGGAGCAGAGGTTTCCGGAGACGCTGATGAATGTCCAGAATGCGGTGAACCACTCGGTGAAGAAGAAGAGGAAGACATATTCGAAGACCTGTAAAACATTCTCTTCTAAAAACCCTTTCTATTTTTATCTATTTTTATTTAGCCAGCAGGTGAGTCAAGGCTTTTTCATATTCTTTAGAAAGGTTGTCCCAATCGTACATCTCCACAACTGACGGATCTACAGAAGAACTAAGAGATCTGGTTAGTTTATCTAAAAAATCTTGCTTAGAGCTGTAAGTATAAACACCTTTATCTCTAAATCTTTCCTCGGCCTCGGGCATATTTTTACTCAAAACGGGTAAACCACATGCAAGATAAGTGAGGACTTTGCTGCCCATGGTCATAGTGTTCATCTTCAAGGGTTTCCTAGGATTCAGGCCAACGTCCATAGCGCTTATGTAAGGAGAAAGTTTATCATAATCCACTCTCCCTGTGAAGACGACGTCGTCACTCACTCCCAACTTCTCGCTCAAGTCCTTCAGATCTTCCGCATAATCTGTATGAAGTCCAGGTCCGACGATGAGTATACTCGCTTCAGCGTAACTTTTTTTGATCTCTGGCATCAGCGAGATCACATCTTCCAGATCTATCCACCGCTCTAGAGAGCCCACGTAACCCAAAGTAGGATAACCGAGTGAGTATGAACTCAAAATCTTCTTTTCTACTTCATCGCGTGTCACACGGCCTACCTTATCAAGGTCTAGACCGTTAGGGACCACCATGATCTCTTCATCGGTTATATTTTGAAGGTGTTCTTTGAACCGAGAAGTGGGGGTTATCAGACCATGGGCTTTCTTTATGTTGAAATAAGTCAAAGATTTGACCACTCTTTCAGCTAACACACTTAAGGGTCTCTTGTAATAAGAGGCAGCACTCTGTGGAAGGTGATCCAGGTAGTCTATGATAACGGGTGTATCTTGCAGACTAGCAACTGAACTAGGTATGATGTTGGTCGAAAGGATACCATCATAATCAGGTGCGATCTTCGCTATCTTTGAGCCGTGTTTTCTAAAATTTTTAAGATAGTAACTGCCGACGTCGGGAAAGCTTTCGGAATCCATCTCTACAAGGCCGCATCGTGTATCTCGTCTTTTCTTTTTGAAAAGCTTAAAATGACACACGTCGATCTCGTGTCTTTCTGAGAGTCGATCGAATATGAAATTCAGGCGGTTCGGGACTGGATGACCGGTCCAGTCCGTGGTAGGAATGACCAATAACTTCATAATATCCTCATTTTACGATCAGATCATGAAGGTCTGTAGATCCTTACCTGCGGTAGTCCTTATACCTGTTTCTCTTTCTATCTTTTCTGCTATCTCTTCAGCCCTTTCAGCCGCTTCGGGATAAAAATGATGGATCACAAGATCATCGATGGAAGAACCTTCAAAGAGAGAGATCAACCGCTCCGGATCCGTATGGCCCTCTTTTTCTTTCAAAAATGATAGCTCGTGGATCACGAGATCGGCTCCCTCCGAGTGGTTTTTGACTTCCCCACATGCTTCGGTATCTCCCGTGTAGACCACCTCTTTACCCTCAAAAGATATCTTGTAACCCTGGCTTATCTCTGTATGAAGGGTATCGAAAGCTGTGATAGTTAGGTTATCCCTGAGCATCTTTTTGGACTTCAATTCTTCAAAATTCAATTCAACTGCGCGTTTTTCGAAAATAGACCTATCGGCAGCTTTACAAAAGGTGATCAAAGGAGCTTTTAAGCCGTGGGGAATAACTATGGTGTATTTCGCTTCTCTGGATCGGAGCCATGAAGCTTTTACCAGAGTCGGCAGATCCTGGATATGGTCAAGATGTTCATGCGTTAGGCATACTGTATCGACCTCTTCACAGGATACACCGGCTTCTGCCATCCTGAGAGGAACGCCCATACCGCAGTCCAGCAGGACTTTATTCTCGGGAGTTTCCACCAAAATTCCAGACTGTGCCCTTCCAGGTATCGGGACCCCGGCCGAGGTTCCTAATAAGGTGACTTTCATATCCATCTTTCAACGCCTCTAGCTAGTATTCGTGTAAAAACCAATCGATGGTCTCTTCTAGGCCTTCTTCGAGAGTTACTCCGGGTCTATAGTTAAGTTCTCTCTCGGCTTTGCTTATATCCGCATAATTCCTGTATATCTCGCCCTCTCTCTCTTCGGCGTACCGCACCTCTGGAACGGCCAAGCCTTTCTCCTCCAGTTTCTTCTTCAATTTTGAATAAAGCTCGTTTATCGTCGTTTCCTTTCCCGTGGCGATCTGAAAGAGTTCGAATCGGCTTTCGAGATCCTGGACGCTGGATAGATGCAGTGCCTTCGAGATATCTTTCGTGTGTATAAAATCCCTGGTCTGGTCGCCGTCTCCGTAGATGATAGGTGTTTCGCCCTCTAGTATCTGCTTTATGAATTTTGAGACCACGCTGCCTTTGTGCCAGGATTTAGGGCCGTAAACATTGGAGAAGCGCAGGGCCACGGTTTTTATGCCAAAACTTCCGGCGTATGCGCTGCAGTATCCTTCTCCTGCGAGTTTACTCGCTCCGTAGGGGGCAAGGGGTTGAGGAACTTTATCCTCGTGTATAGGCATATCCTGTTCACCCAAAGGAGCTGCAGAAGAGGCAAAAACGAACCTTTTCACGCTACTTTCAACGCTTTCGTTCAAAAGATTGATAGTGCCCATTATGTTGATATCCGCATCATTTTGCGGATCCTCCACTGAGTCGATAACGTCGGTTTGAGCAGCTAGATGTATAACTTTTTCGCAGTTTTCCAACGCTGCGCTCACATCTTCTTCGTTTCTGACGTCGCCCTCTATGAATTTTATCCTATCCTCAGAGTAACCTTCTACACTCTTCAGATACTCTATCTTTCCCTGGCTTAGATCATCTAGTACATTGATATCCACATCGGTCCTGTCAAGCAGGTACTCGATAAGGTTGGTCCCGATGAAGCCGCAGCCTCCTGTGATCAATAATCTTTCCATCATTCAAGGTAAATAATTCAAGATATATCCATCTTTTCCTCAAAAGAAAAGGTCGATAGGAAAAAAGAGCTTCTAAAATATTTCACTATATCTCGGTTTTACCGTCCTGTTTGAGCATCTCCAGCATCTTTTTTCTTTCTTCTTCAAGTTTTTCTTCGTCTTCCAGTTCCTCTTTTACCTTTTTATTCTGCTTCATCAGTCTTTTTCTCCGCTTTATCTGTTCCGCTTTCTTCTTCTGTTTCATCTCTAGTATCTCGTTCTTCATCTCCATGGCCCTCTCATGGTAGTGATCGGCTCTTTCCCTGATCTCAACGAATTTTTGATGGATTTTATCGGCCTCGTTGGAAAGGGCGTTCATCTCCGTATAGAGTTCTTCGATCTGGTCATGATATTCTTGGGATCGATCCGAGTATTCGACCACCTTTTCGTGTTCTTGGTCAGCCTCTTCAAATAGCTCGTCTATCTTCTTGTCCAAGCTATTGACTTCTTCTATGATGCGTTCCTGTTCCTCTAAAAGTTCTTTTTTTTCTGCGAGCTCTTCTCTCTTCTCTTTCAACTCGTCCAATAGTTCATTTTCTTCTTCAACGGGGAGAGCGGTGGTTTCCTGCTTCCTTTCCAATCCGTCTATCTCGACTTTGAGTTCTTCCACTCTCTGACTGAGATTATCTTCGATCTTGTCCTGTTTTTCCCTTTTGAAGTTTATGAGTTCTTTAGCTTTGGATTGCAGCTCGTTTCTTTTTTCTTTGTGCTCCTTTGCCTTATCTGTGAGTTCATCTCTTTTTTCTCTCAATTCGTTTACTTCTTCCTGCAGCTTCTTTCTTTCATCGTGAAGGTTGTTTCTCTCTTCGCGATAAAAGTTTCCTTCTTCGTTCAATTCGTTGCGTTTCTGTATCAGTTCGTTGAATCTGTCCTCGGCCCTCCCTATCTCTTCAGGGTCTGGCGCATCTCCTTGAGGTTCAGTCATCTCTTCTCATCTCTTCTTAGAGAGAGCTAAATAATAAGGTTTTCCCATCTTATTGTGAAGGACACAAATTCTCGTATTTTTTGTGTCCTTCACGTCTACATGAATGCGGAGCATTCATTCGATGTTGGGAATTTGATTCTCAAAACATCTACAGGAAAGCCCTTGGCTTTCCTTAGATTCGAGGAATTTAATTCCTCGGAAAACAGGGGATGACATTATTTTGTACCGTTAATAATGTCTTCCCCTATAAAAGAGCGTCATCAGAGCCTCAAAAGGGCACAAAACTTAAATAATGATCAAGATATAATGTGGCGGTGATTTAATGAGCGAAGAAAGCAAGTTTGATGAGGGTGAAAAGATTCAACCCTCTCCTGAAGGTAGTCAAGAGCAGAAACAACAGGTATCACAACAACGGTCACCAGAGATGGCTCACATGGGACGTCCACCGGAGCCTTTTCTTAAAGGACTCACCACCAACAACGGCCTCGCCGTATTCCTTACGATAGGATTCGTTATACTGCTGCTAGGTTCGCTGCTGATACATGCGGCACCTTGGGCCGAAGAAGAGGCCCTTCTGCACTCGGGTAACATGATAAGGGACATCGGCGTGTTCTTCATAGGACTGATACTCATCCTAGGAGGAATACACAGGGAAGATTTCGATATGAAGTACAGGTTGTTCATGATAGGACTGGCTTTCCTGCTGATACTGGTTGCCTGGTTCGGATTCCTGGGATCGCCTATGATAGGGCAGTTCTACCGCGACATAACGCTACCCTACTGACCTTCAAACCGATCTAAAAACCCCTTCCTCTCTTTCATATATGTCTTCGAGTCTTTTCAATTTCGTCTCAAGATCTTCGATTTCTCTACCCATGTGATGGAGCACGCTCTTCACGTCCTCCGATCTGAAAGAACCTATCTCCTCACCCAAAACTCTGCAGATGATCTCCAACCTTTCTCTTTCGTTTTCGGCTATCGTGGCCTTTTTAGCAGCTTTTATGTGAGGATCGTCACTTTCATCCCTTTCTCTCATACAGGGAAGATCACCTCCGCTTATCTCGGCGTTCAATCTTCCCACCGCCCACCTGGCTTCTTTACTAGAGCTCGTCCTATAGTATATCTTCATCTTCTTTAGGATCAATCTTTTTCCGCATCTGTAACATCTACTGGTCTTATCGTTAAGATCTACCACCCTAGCGGTTTCACAGTCAGGACAAACGATCACTCCGTATTTTCCTTCTCCAGTTCCTGATTTTCCCGTCATGGTAGATACACCAGTACCGATATGACACAGCCGTATTCGTCTTTTCCGACTGCCATCCCGCTGTATTCTAAGTTTATATCTTCGAGCTCCACTTCTCTGTATTCTGCCATCTTAATCAACTTTTCTTCCAGATCGTGTTCAAAATCTTCGTTTTTGATCTTTTCACCATCTACGGAATGTTCCATCACGTATCCTCCTCTGCCGTCCTCTCTGAATCCCCAGGCAAGACCGGCCGTCAACTGTGTATCCGAACCCGCGGCTTTGCTGATGACAGCGGGTACGAACTCTCCTCTATATCCTGATATCTCTTCGGTCCTGTATATCCCGGTAGGAAGTATTGATGAAACTTTTATAAGGTTGAACTCGCCCACTGAAGCGTCAAGCATGGCTCTGTCAAAAGCGTTCAATATGGAAGTCGAACTTCGACCTGTAGCGGTCCTGACGGCAAATCTTGTGGGTTTGAACATGGTGATATATCCAAACCTATCTTCGCCGCGGCTTTAACTTTTTCGGCAGAGTTCCAATGAACTCTATTCATCTTCGGTCAGGTCGTTGCCGCAGGCCCAGCATTCCTTAGAGCCCGGATCAACTTTGATACCGCATAAAGGACAGCGCTCCTCTTCTTCTTCATTTTCGAACTTTTCTTTTGGCGGCTCGGCATGTCTTTCCACGTCTTTCCGTTCATTGGAAGCTGACGAAGTACCTACTGGATGCGGTGTTTCTCTTCGCGTTGCGGCCTCGTCTTCTGCACTCACCTTATACTGCTGACAGTTTTCACAGTACCATTTTTGAGATGAACCGAACCAGCGAAGCTGCATTCCACAGGTAGGACATGCTTTGCCAGAGGACCCTTTTCCTGTAGATGGCCGCGAAGAAGTAGCAGAAGAAGTACCGTACGAAGAAGCTGTTCCGGTGTAAGCAGATGTTCGACTCTCTTCGGGGTCTGTTCTCATATCGGAAGCGCCTTTAGATGGATAAGCGCTAACCGGTCCGCCAGAAGGTGCCGCTTCTTCATCATCCGGATCTTTTTTTCTCCTTTTGACCAATTTAACTATAACGGCTATCGATATTATAAGTACTATAGGGAGGATCAACCACCAGTACTGGGCCCAATAGATATGGAATATGGACTGACTCACTTCGAAAGATACGGCGGCGGTTTCGTTATTACCCGCTTGGTCCGTAGCTCTCACCTCGACCCTGTAGCTTCCATCTTCTAGGTCGTCGAATGTATAGGTCGTCTCCTCGACGGTATTCCACTCACCTCCGTCGAGCCTGATCTCATAGCTCTCTATATCGGTTCCTCTCTCTTCGCATTCCCATTCGACGGTGACGAAATCCGTTCTGAGTTCCGCACCATCTTCTGAAGGAGACGTTATCCACAGATCGGGAGGTATGGTATCCACTGTGAAAGATATCGTAACGTTTTCTTCATTACCTGCAAAATCTATCGCCCGGACTTCGACCACATGTTCGCCTTCCGGGAGATCTTCGAAAGTGTACTGCTGCTCGGACTGCTCGGAACTCAGTTCGATCCGATCGTTCCAGTTACCGTCGGCTCCTTCGTCGAGCCCGATCTCGAGTTCGTTTATCCCCGATATATCGTCCCAAGCACCCCAAGTTACTGTGATGGAATCGCTGTTGATCATATCTCCGTCTTCAGGATCGGAAACAGAAACTATCGGGTCCAATGTATCCACGGTAAAATTCACTCCATCGGTTTCCTGATTACCGGCTCTATCGGTGACCCTCACTTGTACTTCGTGATGACCGTCGTCAAGATCATCGTATCGGTACGATGTGTCAAGACCGATGTTTTGCCAGCTACCTTGGTTTATCATCATCTCATAACGATCTATCCCGCTGAACTCATCTTTTCCTTCCCACTCGATGGTAACTGAACGTTCTGGTGAAACAAATCCATGCTCCGGCGATATTATCTCGATCTCCGGCGGAGCGGTATCGATGGTAAAATTGACCCCACAGACGCTCTGATATTCAGCCACATCTGTGGCTCTGACCTCTACACCGTGATCTCCATCTTCAAGATCCTCCAACGTGTGAGAGGTGTTCCTGCCGACGTCGATCCATGCCCCCTGGTTCAACCTGATCTCGTGATATTCAGCATGGTCCGACCTCCAATCGACGGTTACGGTTTTTTCGCTGATTATATCGTCCTCTTCTGGTGATCTAATGTCGACGTCGACGGTCCAGACCGAAAAGGTGACACTCTCCGTGCTATTGTCACCAAGGAAATCCGTAGCTCTGACTTCCACCTTGTGGTTGTCCCAATCCTCTACATCTTCGAAAGTATAAGAGGTGTTCATACCTACATCGATCCATTCCTCTTGGTTCAAACGAACTTCGTGGTTCTCCGATCTCTCCGATATCCATTCTACAGTCACTTCGGACCGTCTTATCACATCTCCGTATTCGGGTGAGTTGATCTCCACGTCCGGACCGACCGGTGCGTTGTAAACCACCAGTGCATAATCTTGACTTGCGTTTCCGTCGTTGTTCGCATCTGCAGGGACGTTGAATCCTTCGACACTGATGTTGTAAACTCCATCTTCCACCTCGTCCGGATGTATGTAAACGTTCTCTACATTGTTCACATTATCATAACCGTCGCCGTTCGAATCGAAGGGATCCATCGCGTCTTGTCCCGCTTGGGTCCATCCTCCGCTGAATGCGTTACCTCGGTAAATAGCGCCCGTGGGAGACTCGACTTCGAGATTCAGATCGTTCTTGAGAGTAGGGTCGTCTCCAGATTGAGCGTGTTTATCGGTCCACACCAAAGACATCTTCAGCGGTTCTTCATCACTCCCGGTCATGACCTGATATTCATCAACCTCTCCCGTTTGTAGTTGAGTCGGTTGATCGTAAACCCTTATAGGAACAGGATCATCTTTTGGATATTCGAGTTTCGAGATGTCGACCATGCCCCAGCCTTCGTCCTGATTCGGTATGGGTCCCGTATTACCGTTGGCATCGTCGAGATCATGAGCGGTATTGATCAAAAGTGATCTCACCATGGCCGGACTCGGAGTTTCGCCGTGATTTTCTTCGTACCACTGGACAACTACCGCCGCTGCGCCAGCGACCGCAGGATTGGACATAGAGGTGCCGGACATCCATTCATATCTGCCGTCTTCTGTGTAGCCGCCTCCGAATTCTTGTGGTTCGTTCTCCGTAGGTGAGTAACCTCCTCTGCCGCCTCCGTTCCCCGTGTCTTCTGGGGTCATGGTCGAAAGAACGCTCGCACCGGGCGCTACGACGTCAGGTTTCACTCTGCCGTCCTGCGTCCAACCGCGTGAGCTGAAATCCACAACATTATCGGGATTACTACCGCCTGAGCCGCCGTAGTTACCTGCGTCGGGCATATAAGTTTCAGTTGCACCGACCGAGATCACGTTCTTAGCGTTGGCTGGACTGCCGATACTTTGATCTCCGGGTCCCGAATTGCCTGCCGCAACGGTTATCACCATCGGTAGGTTTTGTGGAACTATCCGATGAGCATCCCTGACTGCCTCATCATAGGCTTCGTCGGATTCGGTGTACTCTCCACCGGTATCAGCTCCCCATGAGTTAGAATGGATGTACGAATCGGATTCGCGGAGCGGCCGCTGTACTATATCAAAATAATCATCCGGCATGAATTGGCCGTCATCAGTAAATATCTTCATCGCGAAGATCTCGGAATCGTACGCTAATCCCTGTGAAGCGTAATACTCGCCGTCCAAACCGGCATATCGGGTTCCAGTGCCCGCATACGTATTCCCCGCCACAGAACCGGTACAATGAGTGCCGTGGCTGTGACCGTCCTGCCACTCATCGTGACCTTCATAACTGAAACCACCGACGACTCTACCCTCAAAATCAGGATGACCTGCATCGCCTTCGGTACCGTCTCCTAGGCCGGTATCTGCCACCGCTACCGTGACTCCCTCGCCGGTATAACCTATCTGGTTGATATAGGCGCCGTGATCGCCGTGTCTTCTATAGGCGGTATCAGGATCGTCGTCTTCGTCGTCCATTATCCATGCGCCGCCGCCTATGATCTGAGAATCGACTTCAGAGAGAAGTTGCGGCTCATGGTATCGTGAGATGTAGTAGACGTCAGGTTCCTTTGCCATCTCTTGTATAGAAGTGAGATCGTCGACGAGTAGATCCGTTCTCCAGCCCGAGGCTGTATTGATGAAAACCCTTTCTGAATTTCGAACTTGCAGATCGTCTAAACTCCTATCGAAGGCTTCAAGGTCGGCATCCGGAACAAGTGTAACATGTATCCTTCCGGGTTCGATATCTTCATCTATCCTGAAACCGGGATGATAAATACCGGTCCAATCTACGAAATCTAGAGATTCTACCCGGTCTCTCATCTCAGGGGTCATACGCACTTCGTAGGCATAATTGGGCACGTAATTCAATATCTCGACGCCCATGCTTTCAAGCTGTTCTCTCCATCTAGGATTTACAGGACCTAAGAGGTGAACGATATAGGTGCCGGTAGACCCTTCAGGATACTCGTCTATGGTAAGAGTCGGGTCCAGATCTGGGCCTTCATCGATGTCAAAAGAGTGTCCCTTGACGTATATCTTGGTTCTCCCGGGCAGCGTGTTGACTCTTATCCCCTTATCTCTAAGATTTTCGATGGTATCTTCGTCGGTCTCCACAAGGGCGTAACGGCCGGATCTGTCTATGATATCCAGGCCCAGTTCGTTCAAGGTCCCCACTTCTTTAGCTTTTCTCACATCGATGCGCACTATCTGCTCATCACATTCAGAATTTACTAGAACACTACCTGCCGATATCAAGCCTGAAAATAGCAGTGATGCAGTACAAAAAACAACTAAGAGTTTTACTTCTCGGTGATTCATGCTTTCCTTTTCCTCTGATAGATTATGGTCTTCGTAATATTTTAAAATTGCGGGCACACGGCACGTTAGTGATATTATCCATGAACCTTTTGATAGCCGGATTCCAGTGCCTTCACGTTCAGATCGGTATATTTGCTGGGGAATTCTTTCCTGACTGTTTTTTCCAAACATCCTATATCTATGTCGTCCGAAACACCGGCTAAAGCTCCCAAAAGTACCACGTTGGCGGCTTTGGAAGTTGCTATATCCTCCGCTATCTGTCCCGCGGGAACCAGGTATATTTCGCCTGTAGTCTCCGGCAGTCTATCGACCCTCGAACTATCGACTATCAGATGTTCCGTCTTTCGAGCGGTGTCCTCCCACTCGTCCAAAGTGTCCTGATAAAGCACGAGAAGATAATCTGGGATCTCGATGACGAGTTCGTCCAATTCCTCTTTATCGGCTATGACGTCCGAATAAGCTATACCGCTCCTAACCGCAGCGGAATAAGACCTCTGCTGCACCACGTGATAACCCTGTTCCAAAGATAGCGACTTACCGAGGACGGTTCCAGCAAGAACCGTACCCTGGCCGGCCCATCCACCTATGCGTATCTTCATCAAGTCACTCACCTCCTAATCTTTCTATCTGCCGGTAAATCTCTTCCGTCAGCTCCGGTCTTTCGACATCACAGAATGTTCCCACGTACATCTTCTCGCTATCCTGATCCTTGCTCGTGTTCTCTTTATACCATTCCAGCATCTCGATGCCCGTCATACCCTCTTTTTTGCCTTTCCTGGTAGGACATTGAGCTAGGACCTCGATGAAGGAGAAACCTTTCGTGTCTACGGCTTTCTCAACTTCTTTCACAAGTTCTTTCATGTGATAGGTGGTCCAACGAGCTACGTGTGAAGCGCCTGCGGCTTTCACCACCTCTGCCACTTCAAAACTCGAGGCGGGATTTCCGTAGGGGGTTGTCAACGTCTTCTCGTCGTGCTCAGTGGTGGGTGCTACCTGTCCGCCGGTCATGGCGTACAGGCCGTTGTTGACCATGATAACGTTCAAGTCTATGTTGTTCCGGGCTCCATGCAGAAGGTGGTTTCCGCCTATCCCGGCGCAATCGCCGTCTCCAGACACCACCATCACTTCTAAGTCCCTATCGGCTATCTTAACACCTGAAGCGAACGCCACCGCTCTTCCATGCGTAGTGTGAAGTGTATCCACTCTCCAATGAGGAGAAGGTATCCAAGCCGCACAGCCGATTCCGCTCACGGCTACAACGTCTTTCTTATCTATGCCGGCGCTTTCGACCGCCCGTGACATGGCGTTCAATACCATCCCTCCGCCGCAGCCGGGGCAGAAGGGAGAGGGATGGTTTCTGACGTACTTCTCTCTTATCTCTTCGGCAGTGATCATGATAAAACCTCCTCTATCTTCTGGTAAACTTCATCTATAGTGGGCAGAGAATTCAACCTGTCGTAGACGTAAAATTTATCGGAATCGACGCATCTCTCCACTTCTATACGGTAACCTCTTAAAGACAGTTCTGCCAAAAGTACCTTTGAATCCTCACCTATCTCTCTCAACCTTTTCTCGGGACTGGGCCACATCACCTTCGGCCGGAAGAAACCGACTTCAAGACCTTTTTCTCTCGCTTTCTTGACGGCGCCTCTAGCGGGTCTCGACATCGAACCGTAGGAAACGACTACAAGGTCCGCTCCGTCAACGTTTTTCTCTTCCCAATCCTCTATATCTTTTCTATTCCCGTCTATCTTCGCTACGAGTCTTCTCACCAGGTTATCTTGAGCGGAAAAACTCGCGGTATCTCTTGTGCCGTCGCCCAGATGGGTCGAACCGGTGACCAATAGTTCGTGCCCTTCTCCGAAATCCGGCATCGGCGGTACGTGATCTTCTTCGTCGGTATCGAAGAACTCTGTCTCGTTTGAAGAGGGCCTTTTTCTCTCTTTTACAGGAACGTCTTCCGGTATCTTCACTTTTTCTCTCATCTGTCCCACTCCTGCATCGGCTAACAATACTACAGGAGTTCTGTACCTTTCGGCCAGGTTGAAAGCCCTCACGGTGAAATCAAACATCTCTTGTCCTGAGTTGGGAGATAGCGCGATCATCTCATAGTCGCCCTGACTGCCGAAACGCGACTGCATCACGTCTCCAGTACCAGGCTTCGTTGCCTGTCCCGTTGAAGGGCCGGCTCTCTGAACGTTGACTATCACACAGGGCGTTTCCGTCATAACCGCATAACCCAGATTCTCCTGCATCAATGAAAAACCGGGACCCGAAGTGGCGGTCATGGACTTCAAACCGGTCCATGAAGAACCTATCACGGAAGCTATACTGGCGATCTCGTCTTCCATCTGAACGAATCTTCCACCAACCTTCGGAAGTTCTTTAGATAGATGGTTCATCACCTCTGAAGCCGGCGTTATGGGGTAGCCGGCGTAAAACCTACATCCCACTTTCATGGCGGCTTCCGCACAGGCGATGTTGCCTTCGATGAAATACACACCAGGATCCTTCATTCTTTCTCCTCCTTTTCATCCTTTACTTCTTTTACCTCTATGGCGAAGTCGGGGCAGTAAAGCTCACACCTTCTGCACGATATACATTTATCAGCAGAAACCACCTCTGGGTAATGGTTATCGTACTGGTTCAGGTCCTCGGATCGCGCTAAAACTTCTTTAGGACAGTACTTGATACATATCCCACAGCCCTTGCACATATCCCTATCTATCTTTATCTCGATACGTTCCGACATCTTACCGGGCCGGAGGAGAAAGCGAGGTGATATAAAACTTTTGAACATTATCTCAAGACGGAGGCCAATTCCTGTCCGGAGAGACCGTAGCCGTATGCCCCTGGGCGTAATCCGACTTCGGGTCGCTCTCGTGGCCGCACCGCTTGCATTTCAAACTGCCTTCGTTAGTGTATAGGGCTTTAGTGAACGCACAATTGGGGCACACGTAACCAATGGTGACTCCAGCGGTACGTCTCACCGCTCTTTCATCATCGTAAACCTCTGGTGAGCCCTTTTCTTCCAGTTTAGGGCCTTCGTTCATCCATGTGCTGACTTTTTTAACATAATAATACGTGTAATAGATCCCCACGACCATCCAGAACAGTATCAAAAACATAATATATAGGTCGTAGTTCCCTATATCCATCAGCATGTCCGGTACACTCATAAAATTCCAAAAGAAATGGAGCATGATCGCAGAGTGAAGACCGTCCTTGACGAATAGATAGCCGAAAGCCAATCCGGCTACGAAGGTCGGCAGCATCTTGTAGATGTCCCATCCCGGCAGATGCGCCATCGCGAACATCAAAGAGGAGATGAGGACAAAGATCACGGGAAGCCTGTTATCGAAACCAAAACCTCCGAGTAAGTATCTTCTCAACCCTTTTTTTCCCTTCACCAGCGCGTACAAAGCCATGGGGACGCCTATGAAGGCCACTCTGACCACTATCTCCTCCCAGACCACGGCTCTGGTCAAAGAATAGATCCGCTGCCAGAGAGGTAACTCCTCTAGACCCGGAGACGCCGGGGTTATACCTACCATCTGTAGAGCGATCAGGTAAATATAGGTGATGAAGAGAAGAGCAGTGAATATGGAGACGAGCCGCAAGAAAGGTGAGCCCAACCTGTCGTTCTCCTTCACCTTATCGAATTTACCGCCCAGGACCTCTTTGAAGTAAGAGAACAGGTCCTTTATACCTGTGTAAAATAGCGCCACCAAAGAAAGGAGCAGGGTCACTATAAGGAAAAGATAGAAAGCGGTAAGAGAATATCCGCTGACCTCTATTATGCCTATAGGAACCAGTAAAACCACGAATATATAATCCGAATGGACCAAGGTCTCGGGAAGCACAAGTTCTATCGACCAGATGGTCAGTGCAGTGTTCAGTAGGAGCAGTACCAAAAACGTAGAGACCGCCACCACGGTCAAGCCGTGTACCACAAGGTCGATCATCGATGAGGATCCGTCGGAAGAATTCGACGACTGGGGAACGGTATATCCACAGGTAGGACACCTCCCGTTCCGCATCTCCAACTTACAGCGTGGACATTTCATCGATGATAACATTTTAGATTACCGTATTAATTGTTTCGCATGGAAAAGGGGGTTATGAACGATCTTTATCATAACTTAAAAAAAGAAAAAATGATAGAATATGATGGGGTTGGTTTTCGAGTCACAGCTCTACTTATATACTTACTTCTTCTTGACCTCGGTCGGTACCACTTTCTGCAGTTCTCCGTTTTCTATCTTCTCTTCCAATTGATCTCTCAAACGGAACTTTTGGACCTTACCTCTTCCCGATACGGGCAGATCGTCGGTTACTGAAACATATCGTGGGACCTTAGCGCTGGCTACCTCGCCGTACAAAAAGTCTACTACGTCCTGGGAGGTCATATCAGATCTCTCAGTAGGTACCACTGCAGCGGCAACGACTTCGCCGAGTTCTTCGTCCGGTACTCCTACCACTGCGACTTCCTGGATCTCTTCATGTTCTATGAGGTATTCTTCTATCTCCCTGGGATAAACGTTAAGCCCGCCGACGATCACCATGTCCTTCTTCCTGCCGACTATCCTTACGTAACCTCTCTCGTCCATCTCCGCCAGATCACCTGAGTGGAGCCACCCGTCTTCTATGGTCTCCTCAGTGGCCTCGGGCTTGTTGTAATAACCTTTCATGACGTTGTAACCTTTAACGACCAGTTCTCCCGTTTCGCCCGGAGGTACCTCGTTGCCTTCGTCGTCCACGATCTTTATCTCTTGGTCTGGCATCACCCTTCCGACTGTCTCAACCCGATCCTCGACGGAATCATCGAACCTGGTCATCGTAACGCCCGGGGACGCCTCAGTAAGACCGTATGTGATTGATACATTACAGCCCAGATCGTTGATGACCGACTTCATGGTCTCGACTGGACAGCTGGAACCGGCCATTATACCCGTTCGAAGGCTGCTCGTATCATAATCCTCCTCTTTTGCGACTTCGAGTTCTCTTATGAACATGGTGGGTACTCCGTGTATCATCGTAGCCTTTTCACTCTCAACCAGGTCTAAAGCCTTGTGGGGTTCGAACTCTACCAGTGGGATCATCGTGCCTCCGAATACCGTCATAAGGGTGATACTCATCACATTTCCGAAACAATGGCTGAAAGGTACCGGTATGACTAGTTTATCATCTTCTTTTGCCTGTAGTATCTCGCCCTGGTCATGAGCGTTCTTTACTATCTGATAGTGGGAAAGCATGACTCCCTTGGGTTTTCCCGTAGTTCCCGAGGTATAGAGTATGAAAGTGACGTCGTCGGGGTCGGTGCCTTCCTTCCTTTGCAGATAATCTTCATCATCTTCCCAATCTTTTCCCTCCTCGTAGACATCATCAAATGTGAACGAGTCGAATTTTTCGCTATCGCCGTCTATCATTACGAGTGTTTCCAATTCATCCAATCCAGATTTTTTATCCTCCAATATGTCTAAAAAATTATATTTTCCGTACTTTTCAGTTGTGATCACTGCTTTGGTATCGGAATCGTTGAACATGTATTCTATCTCTCCGCCTTTGTACCAAGGATCAGTAGGTACCACAACGGCGCCTATCTTCGGTATGGCGAACCACGCTATTATCCATTCCGGTACGTTCGGTAACCAAATGGATACCTTGTCGTCTCTGCCCACGCCTCTTTTCATCAAGAAGTGTGCGAGCCTTTCAGCTTTTTCGTTCAGCTCTTCGTAAGTGATCCGCCTGTCTTCAAATATCACGGCCTCTTTATCAGGATACTCTTCAGCCCTATCTTTCAATAACTGTCCGATGGTGGTTTTCATTATGATATACCTCTGGGATTGGCAAAAGAAATATATGATATAAGTTTTACGATTTTAGTAATATATAGGGTTGAAAAAAGAAGATGATGAAAAAGTATATAAACGGTTTACCAATCCCAAAATAGGTGTTTATCCATGTTCGGATTATCACATGAAGTTCTAGCGATGTTAGGAGCCATAGGGACCGCCATATTGGGATTGATACTGGCAGGTTACTTTTGGCATTTCATATCGAAGCAAGACCCGGGAAACGAAACGATGAAAAAGTTTTCCGACGAGGTAAAGAAGGGCGCTAAAACATACTTGAATACTGAATACAAGTATATAGCTATCTTTGTCGTTATAGTGGCCTTAGCCCTCATATTAAAGGATTTTATAGAGGGGGTCACTCCTCTGACATGGTTCCCCTTCTTGGTCGGCGCAATTTTATCCGCTGCTGCCGGTTACCTCGGTATGATAACAGCTACCAATTCTAGCGCACCTACCACACAGGGCGCAAGAAATAGCTTGAACGACGCTCTCAAGATCGCTTTCCGCGGCGGTTCCGTCATGGGGCTTTCCGTAGTGAGCTTCGGCATAATCGGTCTGAGTGTAAGCCTGCTGCTGATCAGATATATTTACAACCTCCAAGAAGCGATCATGTATATCGCGGGTTTCGGCTTCGGAGCGAGTTCAATAGCGCTTTTCGCTAGGGTCGGAGGAGGCATATACACTAAAGCGGCTGACGTCGGGGCTGACCTCGCAGGCAAAGTCGAAGCGGAGATACCTGAAGACGATCCGCGAAATCCAGGGGTTATAGCCGACAACGTGGGAGACAACGTGGGAGACGTAGCAGGCATGGGAGCCGATCTTTTTGAGTCATACACAAATACTATCATAGCTGCTTTAACATTAGGTTGGATGGCTTTTCAGGAAAATGCTCTTCTCGCACACAGCCCCATACAAGATGCAGTGATCGATCACGGATTGGGGATGCACATCTTCGCGATACCCTTCCTGATAGCGGGAGCGGGCATAATCGCCTCGATAGTAGGCATATTCCTTATCAAGGCGGAAGGCGATGCGAGTCAAGAAACCCTGCTTAAAGCACTCAGAAAAGGTACGTGGGGAGCCGCAGTGTTGATAACCATCTTCTCATTCATAGCATTATATCTTATACTTCCACCCGAGCATTTCGGCAATCTAGCTTACAGGATATTTGGAACCGTAGTGGCCGGCCTCGTTGCAGGGGTGGTGATAGGATACTTCACAGAATACTACACTTCGGAGAGATACAAGCCTACGAGGAAGATAGCGGAGACCAGCGAAACCGGTCCTGCAACATTGATAATAGAAGGTATCGCAACAGGGATGCAGAGTACACTATTTCCAGTGGTGATAGTTTCAGGAGCGATCCTGGTTTCATTCTATCTTGGAGGTCTTTATGGCATAGCTATCGCCGCCATAGGGATGCTTTCCACCCTGGGGATAACTTTATCTTCAGATGCTTACGGACCCGTGGCTGACAACGCCGGCGGTCTAGCCGAGATGAGCGGCTTGGATCCTGAAGTACGTGAAAGGACCGATGCTCTGGACGCTTTAGGTAATACTAACGCTGCCACCGGAAAAGGTTTCGCTATAGGTTCCGCGGCTTTGACCGCTTTGACTTTAACGGCGGCTTACGCTTCAGAGATCGGATTGGATCCAGAGGCTTTCAGCATCATGGAGCCTCCAACTGTTGCTGCAATATTTTTAGGTGCAATGGTGCCTTTCATATTCTGTGCCATAACGATGAAAGCTGTAGGAAGATCTGCCTTCGAGATCGTAAAAGAGGCAAGAAGGCAGTTCGAAGAAGTGACTGGTCTCATGGAAGGAGAAACCGACCCAGATTATCAAAGACCCATAAACCTAAGTACGTCCACCGCCCTTAAAGAGATGATCGTGCCTGGACTGATGGCCATAGTGATCCCCCTATCGGTCGGATTCCTGCTTGGTCCTGCGGCCCTTGTTGGATTTTTACTTGCGGCCGTCGGAACGGGCTTCGTCTTGGCCATAATGATGGCGAACGCGGGTGGAGCCTGGGATAACGCCAAGAAGTACATAGAGGCGGGTCACCACGGCGGTAAAGGTTCCGATGCACACAAGGCGGGCGTGATAGGCGACACGGTAGGTGATCCATTCAAAGATACCTCAGGGCCTTCATTGAACATACTGATCAAGTTGATGTCCATAGTTTCCTTGGTCTTTGCCAGCGCCATAGCCACTTATGCTATAATATGAGATTACTATAAGGTGAACGACTTATGTATATAATGGAAAAGAAAACCGATACAGTTCGGATCCCTCCCGAAAGATTAGAGGAGGATATAGACTTAGCTGCCGAAGAGATAGCCAAAGAGGAACTTGAAGGAGAGATCGTGGACGATAACAAGTTGGTGATACTCGCCACCAACGTAAAAAGAAAAGGTGATGGAAGAGTGGTCCACGGTGACGGTGGTGTCCATCAAACGGTCGAGTACGACGCTCTTGAATTCCAACTTATAGAACAGGAACTCATACTCGGATTCCTGTGTGAAGTGTTGAAGTTCGGTGCCTTCGTAAGATTCGGCCCTCTTGACGGCCTGCTTCACATAAGCCAGATCATGAACGATAAGGTGGAAGTCGATCAGGGCAATCAAAGATTGGTAGGAAAGGATACAGGAGATTCTTTGGAGATAGACGACGGTATCAGAGCTAGGATAGTCACCGTGAGTATCAACGAGAGGAATCCTAGAGAGAGCAAGATAGGTCTGACGATGAGACAGAAGGGACTTACCAAGCTCGATTGGATAGGAAGAGAAGAAGAAGAGGAGGAAGGATGACCATGGCGCAGCTGAAAGCCTGTAAAGAATGTAACCACCTGACAGAAGAGAACGAGTGTCCTTTATGCGGCGGTGAAGTTTCACGTGAATGGCAGGGCTATCTAGTGATAGTCGATCATGAGCACTCCAAATTAGCGAAGAAGATGGGCATAAAGGCCAACGGAAAATTTGCATTGAAGGTCAGAGGATAGATGTCAGGGCAGAAGAAAGAGATACCCGATACCGATCTAAGGTTAAAAAAAGAGCAGAGGGATCGATTGAAGGAAACCTATGGAGAGATAATAGAAGGCGATCTTCCGGAAAGATACTGTGACAAAGATCCCATAGTGGCGGTGGGAGACGTGGTCACGGATATCTTGCTCAAACAGGGTGTAGTACCTAACGTCAGCACTATCGATCACAAGACCCGAAGAGGTGGATATAAAAGCGGCACGTCAAAAAAAGACGCTTTCGATATCGAATTCGATATCAAGAATCCACCAGAGATGATATCGCGGCCGGCTTGGATAGTCATGGAGAAGGCACTGAAGAACGAAAAGCCGGTGCTTATAGAGGTGGAAGGCGAAGAAGACCTTCTTTCCCTTGTTGCGATAATCCTTTGTCCATCCGGAGGACTTGTCATCTATGGTGTTCCTTCGGAAGGCATGGTGATCAACGAAGTTTCGGAAGAATTTAAAGAAAAAGCTTGGGAAGTAATAAATAACATGATAAAAGTGAACGAAGGTAGATAGCATGGTCGAAGTCGAGATAGAACAGGAAAAGGAAAATAAGCTGATGCATAGACGTGAACTCGTACTCAGCGCGGACCACGAAGGCGAGGGAACCCCTTCGCGAAAAGATTTAGCCGATAAAATAGCGAGTTTAGTGAACGCCTCGAAGAACGAGATAGTGATAGACAAGGTAGATTCGGAATACGGCAGAGAAAAATCGATGGTCCACGTTAGGGTCTACGATGACGAGGAGTATGTGAAAGAGTTTGAACGTGACTATTTCCAAAAAAGGAATTGAAGTTGGTGATATTGATGGATAGATCTGATATATATGATGTCGAGGACGGCGAAGTCAAAAGGAAGAGAAGGAACTGCCCCAAGTGCGGCGAGGGCGTCTTCCTGGCGGAACACGACAACCGGACCTCATGCGGCAAATGCGGATATACTGAATTCAAAGATAAGAAATAAAGCTATTTAGGGCTCGTGGTGTAGCTACCCGGTTTGACCTCAGATCGGGCTGCAATGGATATCACCGGGGCTTCCGGAGCCCCAAACCCGGGTTCGAAAATTGATCTGGCAGACCTAGATCGAGCGGAACTCCCGGCGAGTCCGTTATATTATCTCTGATAATTAACGGGCAGTTGGAAATCTTTGATTTCCGGCGAGTCCGTTAAATCACGAGTTCTTTGAACGAGTGAGTTGAGGAAAGATGTTGTTATCTTTCCTCTAAACTTGTTTAACGGGCAGTTAGAATCTTTGATTTCCGACAAAGTCCGTTCAGATCAGTCCCGTCTCCTAGGTTCTTAAGATATATATAAGGATGAAATTATCCAATGATGAAAGGATGAACTCTCAGAAAAGAGATCCGCTCAAGAACATTGAGAAACCTCTAGTCGCCGGGATCATGATGATCATCGTTTTTGTGATAGCTTTGATCGCCGGTGGTAGTATTTTTTACCTGGGAGAAGACATAGTGGGAGGGGCAGATGAATGGATGCCAGATGAGCATTCACCTATCGGAGTCTGCGGAGTTTTCATGCTGATCTTTGGAACCAGCCTGTTGATCGGGGCCGTATGTGCCATAAAACGGGTTTATTGGGGTGTAGCTCTTGCGGGCTCCTTATTAGGGATATTTACCATCGGGCCTTATTATCTGGGCAGTATATTATCTACAGTGGCGTTTTTACTCCTTGTGATGTCTAAAGATGTATTCAATACAAGAGGCAGATCCGATTCGTTTGGTCCTCCTACTGCAAAAAATCGATGGCACTGATCCTAAGAACGCTGAACAGAAAACATAAATACTGTAAGTGATATCAGGATATAAGAATAAATAAAGCATGTATTTAATCGATGCGAATCTTTAGATATTGTAGAGGAGGTTGATATCATGGGTGAGCCCCAAAAGGATGGAGAAAAAAATATTTCCAGCGAAGCCGAGAAGCATATCGAGAGAGGAAAAAGGCACCTATATATGGAGCAGTACGCCGAAGCTGTAGAAGAATACGAGAAAGCTACCTCTCTAGACCCGGAAAATATCATGGCCTGGATAGATAAAGGAGATGCACATCTCGGTAAAAGAGAATACGGCCGGGCGAGAGACTGTTATGAGAGAGCTCTCTTGTTAGATCTAGCTCCCGAATGGATATGCTGGTACAAGAAAGGGTTCGTTTACAGAGAAGAAAGGAAGATGAAAAAAGCTAAGGATTGTTTCGAAAAGACGCTCAATACACTCCTAGCCGACTCCAATTTCAAGTATGACATGAAAAAACATATCTTTGTTGATAAGTGAAATCAGATCCTTTAGCGGCCAGGCCACCAAAATTTTAAAATATCACCGTTCAAATCGATCACCACCTAAATAACTACAAAAGGAGGAAGAACATATGAATGGAGATGAAAACACAGTGTTTATCGGAAAGAAAGAAACCATGAACTATGTGATGGCCGTTGTTACCCAGTTCAATAACGGCTCGAACGAAGTAGTCATAAAGGCACGCGGAAGGGCGATAAGCAAAGCCGTCGATGTGGCAGAGATCACTAGGAATAGATTCGTGCCCGACGCGGATATAGCCGATATAATTACCGATACGGAAGAGATATCCGTGGACGAGGAAGAAGATAGGACCACTAACGTTTCCTCGATGGAGATAACTTTAACATTATAGTGGAAGACACTGAAAAATTCACTAAAGTTGTGTCTTTGACTATAAACCCTCTTGCTAAATTTTTATAGGCTTTGGAAAGTTCTAAGTATATCCTATCGTTGCTTGGTTTAGAGGAGAACATGGTGGAGATAGAAGAACTACAGAGTATGGTGAAGCGATTCAGAGACGAGCGGAATTGGGATAGATACCACACACCCAAGGATCTCAGTCTGTCGGTCTCGATAGAGGCATCAGAGCTGGTCGAGCTTTTTCAGTGGAAGGATGATTCGCTCTCATCGGTTAACATAGAAAGGTTAAGGGAAGAGATGGCCGACGTGATGATATATCTTCTCGCTCTCTCAAACACTGCAGATATAGATCTAGGAAAAGCGGTGAAGGACAAGCTGGAGAAGAACGAGGAAAAGTATCCTGCCGGTGAAGAACATTTCGAGTAGTTTCAAAAGATTTTTATCAGCCAAAGAGAGATGAATTGAACATGCCCCATGGAAAAAAGAAGGAACAAGACGATCTGCTCAAAGAGCGGATACATATCCCTGGTAGGAAGACCTACGAAGAGGTCTTCGATAAAAGGACGCTCATGGAACTCTACAACCTTATGAAAGACGGCGTCATAGATATATTGGACCACCCTATCTCCACTGGAAAAGAGGCTAAAGTATTCAGAGGGGAGCAGAAAGACGGTACGCCGGTAGCCGTGAAGATAATGAGGATCAACACAGCGGTGTTCAAAAAGTACAGGCGCTACATAGAGGGGGATCACAGGTTCAAAGACGTCCCGAAGGGGGTGAAGATGATATATTCATGGGCTAGGAAGGAATTTTCAAACCTCCGGGTGATGCATAAGGCGGGCATAAAAGTTCCAGAACCCATCTCTTTCTCGAAGAACATACTGATAATGGAATACCTGGATCATAGAGGATATCCTGCGCCTATGTTGAAAGACGTTAAGATCGATCAGGAAGATATGGAGTACGTGAGCGATCAGATACTAGGATATATGAAGACACTCTACAACGAGGTGGAGATGGTGCACGGAGACCTCAGCGAGTTCAACGTACTTATCTCTAAAGGGTATCCTTACCTCATAGATGTCTCTCAATCGGTCTTCTTGGATCATCCAGAAGCGATAGACTTATTGGAGAGGGACGTAAAGAACTTTGTGAGGTACTTCAGGGATAACGGGGTCGATGTCACCGAAGAAGATGTCGTTGATGAGATAGGGATAGAAGTAGAAGAGATATGAAATATGAGATAATATAAAAGATGTGATAAGATGCCGAGCATGAAGATACCGAAGAAAAGGATAGGGGTCCTGATAGGCAAGGACGGCAGCGTTAAGGAGATGATAGAAGAGGAGAGCGGTGCCGAACTCGAAATAGATTCAAAAACTGGTCTTGTGGAAATAGACGTTAGAGATATAGACGATCCTATCCTATCCTTGAAAGTCGAAGACGTGGTCAAAGCTATAGGCAGAGGATTCAACCCTGAAAAAGCCATAGAAATACTGAACGACGAGATAGATTTCGCTCTTTTAGATATACGTGACTGGGTGGGCAAAAACAAAAATGCAGTTAAAAGGATGAGAGGTAGAGTGATAGGCAGGGACGGAAGGACCAGAGAACTCATAGAAGAGTTGACTGAAACGTATGTCTCTATCATGGGTAACACGGTAGGCATCATAGGGCCAAGTTTCCAGCTGAACATAGCTAGAAGAGCAGTGGAGATGCTGTTGGATGGGAGGGAACACGCTACGGTTTACAAGTACTTAGAAGAGAGCAGAGAGAAGATAAAGATCAAGAAGACCGGTTTCCGGATATATAGATGATCACTGCCGGAATTTTAATATAACTCTCTGTTAGTGGAGGAACGGTGTGTTTGATGGCATTAGATTTAAATTTGAAAGAACTGCGCTTCGGTGAAGAACTGATCGAAAAGGGCTTTGGTCATTTGAATGAAGGCGGAGTGATAATGGACGTTACGAATAGAGAGGAAGCCGTGATCGCTGAGGAAGCAGGGGCGGTATCCGTCATGGCCTTGGAACAGGTACCCGCCGATATAAGAAAGGTCGGCGGAGTGGCTCGGATGGCCGACCCAGCGAAGATCAAAGAGATAATAGAAGCTGTAGATATACCCGTGATGGCGAAATGCAGGATAGGTCACGGAACCGAGGCTCAACTTTTAGAAGCTTTAGATGTAGACATGATAGACGAGTCAGAGGTCTTGACCCCCGCGGATCCCTTTTACCACGTGGACAAGACTAAGTTCGATACTCTTTTTGTCTGCGGATGCAGGGACCTTGGAGAAGCTCTCCGCAGGATCGAGGAAGGAGCTGCTATGATAAGAACAAAAGGAGAGGCCGGTACAGGCAACATCGTTGAGGCCGTCAGACATCAAAGGTCCGTGATGAGCGAGATTAGGGAGTTGAAGGAGAAAGAAAAGATGGAGATCGTCGATGCAGCAAAAGAATACGGTGTCAGCTCAGAACTTGTTCAGGAAGTGGCTAAAAGACAGAGACTGCCAGTGATAAATTACGCCGCCGGAGGTATCGCTACACCTGCCGATGCGGCCCTGATGATGCAGTTAGGTACCGACGGCGTTTTCGTTGGCAGCGGCATATTCAAGTCCGAGAAGCCAGAAGTGATGGGGAAGGCGGTCGTAGAAGCCGTGGAAAATTACGACGACCCTGATAAGATAGCCGAGGTATCGGAAGGTCTTGGCAAAGCCATGCATGGAAAGGACGTAGAAAGTCTACCCGAAGAAGAGAGGCTTCAAGACAGAGAGGCTGGCCGGTAAAAGTATCAACTTTCGATCATCCCCTCCCAGAAAGTTTATCAACCTCTAAGTTCTACAGAGTGATTGAGAATCTATGGCTTCGATAGCTGAGGAACTGGCAGAGAAACAACAGGAGATCTCCGTCGGTGAATTTTTTGAGAGGAATAAACATATTCTGGGTTTCGATTCATTGACCAAAGCGCTGGTCACTGCTGTGAAAGAAGGCGTCGATAATTCTTTGGATGCCTGTGAGGAAGCGAAGATACTACCAGAGATCAAAATAGAGATAGAAGAAGTGAACGATAGGGAATACAAGGTAGCGATAGAAGACAATGGACCGGGTATAGTAAAAAGAAAAGTGCCGGAAGTTTTCGGTAAACTCCTCTACGGATCAAGGTTCCACGAGATCAGTCAAAGTAGAGGGCAGCAGGGTATAGGTGTTTCTGCCGTAGTTATGTACGGGCAGCTCACCACGGGAAAGGCCACTATCGTCCGCTCAAAGGTGAAAGAAAAGGACTATGCCAATGAGATGAGGATCACTATGGACACCAAGAAGAACGAGCCTGAAGTGCTGGATGAAGAAGTCGTACTATGGGGAGGAAAGGAACACGGTATGAGGTTCGAGACAACGGTAAAGGGTCTATTGAGAAGAGGAAAACATTCTGTTTTTGAGTACTTGAAAAATACGGCCATAGTTAATCCTCACGCCAGGATAGAATTCGATAGGGATGGGGAAAAGACGGTTTTCAAGAGAGCTACTGATCAGCTGCCTGAAAAAACAGAAGCGGTCCAGCCGCACCTTAAAGGTATAGAATTGGGGACTTTAGCCAAGATGGCGAAGAACTCTAAGAGAAGGACTTTGAAGTCGTTCTTGAAGCACGAATTCAGCAGGATAAGTTACAGCAAGGCCGAGGAGATATGTGAGGAAGCGGATATAGATAAAAAGAAAAATCCTAGTGATCTAGAGGTCGAAGATTGTAAAAGAGTACTGAAGGCGGCTGAAAAAGTGAAGCTGATGGCCCCGAAGACAGACTGCCTTTCGCCGATAAAAGGTATGTTGATAAAGAAAGGGCTCAAAAACGTATTGAAGGGCCAGCACCCTGAGTATTATGCACCTCCAAGCACTAGAGATCCCACGGTCTACTCTGGTAATCCATTCCAGGTGGAAGTCGGACTAGTATACGGCGGCGACCTGCCGAAGGAAGGCTCGGTCAAAGTTCTGCGTTTCGCGAACAGGGTCCCTCTACTCTACAAAAAGGGTGGATGTGCAGTCACAACGGCGATAAAGAATATAGACTGGAGGATATACGATCTTGATCAGAGAGGGGGCAAGGGCATGCCCTCCGGACCCGTTGTGATATTGGTTCACGTCGCCTCCACCAGAGTACCTTTCACTTCGGAGGCTAAGGAAGCCATAGCTGACATACCGGCAGTTATAGATGAAATAGAGAAGGGTCTCAGAGAATGTGCCCGGAGTTTGAGAACTCACCTGAACAAGGAAAAGAAGCGCCGAAAGGTGAAAAAGAAGTTCACCGTGGTTAACGATATACTGCCGATGATAGCGAAAAAATCCGCAGATATAGTTGGAAAGGAGCCGCCAGAGCTCAGCAAGTCGATGACCAAGATAATGGGTGTTGTATATATAGAAAAGGGATACGAGTGGAACGACGGTAGGTGTAAGGTGGATATAGATATAATGAATTATACGCCGAAAGATAAGGATATGAACCTCTTTTTCGAGAAGCCATATCCTGAGACGGAACTTTTATCATCTAACCTCGAGCCCGATTATCAGGGCGATCATCTTGAATGGAGACTCGAAGGGTTGAAACCTTCGGAAAAAAAGAAGATATCCCTGGAGTTCGACGGCGATCTTGAAAAGGACGATATGGCCGGTACCGAGATCTATATCGAAGGTGTTACGGAGACGAAGCTCATAGGGGCTGAAACACTGCCCGACGACTGGGATATCGAACTCGCTGAGATAGAAGAGAGGGGATAATATGACTGGAAATAAAGAAGACCGGTATGAGGAGGCTTTAGAAGAGCTGAAGGATATAGCGAAGCAGTTCTATGAACAGTTGGAAGACGGCGAAGTCCCCAACATGAAAATACCCACACGTTCTAAATCTAACATAGAATTGGACAGAAGAAAGGGCGTGTGGAGATTAGGAGATTCCAAAACTAGTAGATCCGCTAAAAAATTGAAGAGTGCCCGTATGTTGCTCAGAACTCTTTACATGCTGGAACTCATACAGGACATGATAGAGGCGGGTAAATCTTCCACATTGAGAGAGATGTATTATATATCGGAGGGATGGGAAAAAGCCGAATTCAGCAAACAGAGCGAATCAGATAGTTTGGCGGAAGATATGGAGTTGGTGACCGGCTGCTTGAGAGAGGATTTCAAGTTGAGACCGGAAGAAGATGGCGCTCGTCTGATAGGAGACATCACAGTCGAAGAGATCAACAGGAAAGGAGACGTGAGGAAGATCAATTGTCGGGACGACGTCGGCGACTCGGGCTATACCATACCATACAACGTCGAATCCGATAAAGTGACTTTCAGCGATGTCAACGTAGACTTCATGATAGCTATCGAGACCGGTGGTATGTTCGACAGGCTGGTCGAGAACGGCTTCGACGAAAGCGCGAACGCACTTTTGGTACATCTTAAGGGGCAGCCAGCAAGGGCTACCAGGCGCGTGATCAAAAGGTTGAGCGAAGAAGAAGATATCCCCGTGATGGTTTTCACCGACGCCGATCCGTGGAGCTTTCGCATATTCGCTTCCGTTGCTTACGGAGCTATAAACACCGCATATCTTTCAGATTTTTTAGCGACTCCCACCTCCGAGTATATAGGCATAACAGCCAGTGACATAATGAGCTACGATCTTCCCACGGATGATCTATCTAAAAACGACAGGAAGGCGCTGGAACAGGAGCTCGAAGATCCCAGGTTCGACACTCCCTTTTGGAAGGAAGAGATAGAAACGATGCTAGATATAAACAAGAAGGCGGAGCAGCAGGCCTTAGCCAAGTATGGATTGGACTACGTTACTGACACTTATCTTCCGGAGAAGCTTGAACAGGTAGGGATGATGTAATCACGGTAGAAAATCAACGTATCCTCTTGGCGTAGATCCTCTTGATCTCTTCCGCCTTGGCCTTTCCGTCCTTTTTCATACCGTCGTGGGTGAGTATCTTGTGTATGACCGCTTCTTCGTTGTCGAATTCCAGCATATCCCTGACGTAGAACTCCTCCTCTGGAACGACCTCCAACACCTCTGACGAACTGCTCCTGCCCTTGTGTACCGTGACTTTTACGCGGACTTTGTCATATTTCTTTGCCCATATGGTCTGTATGTCTTCCACTCTTGAAGAGTCGGTCCTCGCGGTGCCTTCATCTTTTTTCTGTACTATAGAAGTGACCTTTACAGTGGATTCATCCAAGATCAGTTCGTCTCCCTTGTGTATCCATTCGTCCGGGTAAAGGGTGATCCTTTCCTTATGAGAATCGTCCTTCCAGCTTATCACTATAGGTACGTCTACGGCTTTCTTTTCTCGTATCGTCCTGTGTTCCGTAGTACCGCACTCTTCGCATTTGACCACGCCGTCTAT
>PWHU01000017.1 GCA_003555395.1 Thermoplasmata archaeon | reverse complement strand
GTTCCGCCACGTACTCCATCTCGCAGTCGGCCTGTCTCAGGAAACTCGTATCAGGTCTTAGACCGACGGCTAAGCAGATGATATCGCAGTCGATCTTCCTTTCTGTTCCTTCAACTTTTTTCCAATCTTCATCCACTTGGTGAACTACCGCGCCTTCGACTTCATCTTCGCCGACCGCTTTAACGATCGTATGGCTTGTTTGGATCGGCACGCCGGCTCTCCTTATCTTTGAAGCGTGAACTTGATAACCGCCTATGGAGGGAAGCGCTTCTATCACCTCCGCCACATCGACTCCGGCTTGGAGTAACTGGTAGCTGACTATCAACCCCACGTTACCGGAACCCACCATGAGCACTCTCTCACCCGGAATAATCCCCTCCTCGTTCATCAGTGTTTGTACTCCTCCTGCCCCATAAACACCCGGAAGATCGTTGTTTTCGAAGGCGAGATAATTTTCTATGGCTCCTCCCGCATAGACTATACCTCCCACATCATAGATTTCCAAACGTCCATCTCTTTCCACCGTAACTTTATTGTCTTCATAATAGCCGAGTACTTTGGTATTTGGATGTACCTTCACGCCTAACTTCTTTGCTTCAGCGGCTAGATCTTCTCCGATAACTATTCCTCTAGTTCCTGCGTCCTCTTCATGGCTGCCGAAGAACTGATGTGTCTGTTTCACAAGCTGCCCTCCGAGATCGGCACCTTCGTCGAAAAGGTGTACCTCGCTCCCGAGTCGTGCGGCGGTGATAGCTGCCATCAGCCCGGCGGGGCCGCCTCCTATGACCGCGATCTCTATCTTTTTATCCTTTCTCTCTTTACCTCTACCCACATCTATGTCGGGAAACTCAGGTTTCGAGCCGTGTCTCTCAACTTTCATACCCTTCTCGGCTTTGGTCACACACGTCCTCACGTGAGGTCTACCATCTACGGACATTATGCAGGACGAACATTTACCTATAGCACAAAAAAACCCTCTCGGGCGTTTTAATTCTTTACTCTCGGTGAACTTTTTTAAACCGTCCGCATATAACGCTGAAGCTATGGTCTCTCCTTCGTATGCTTTTACCTTTTCACCTTCAAAATCAAAATAGAACTCTTGGCCTCTATCGAAATCCAAGATCGGATGATCGAAGATCCTTTTTTCTTTCATAGGGGTACCACGCTTCACAAATCGAGCCCATAAATAAAAGTGTTTCTTTGAGATTCTACCGTCAAATCAATATATCAATAGTCTATTTAGGAAAAAGATAAGAAAGATGCCAACTCGATATATCTGTCCCGACTGCGTCTACGTTTCTGACAGCGGTAGCGAGGAGAAATGTCCCACCTGCGACAAGAAGTTGAAAAAGGTCGGTCTATCTTGGAGCCTGGAAAATTTGGTTCCCTACTTTTTAGCAGGTATAGCCTCGGCTTTTCTTCTGATCGGGTTTTTTTTCAACATGACCATGCTGATATGGTTCACCTTTCCTTTGATAGGCGCTGGTCTTCTGTACGATCACCTCTACCAGAAACAGGTCGACGAGGCGTTAAAAAAGATAATACTAAACAAAAAATGATGGATTTTCGTACCTATATCTCAAGGCAGACGTTCTTTTTATACCCAGGGGTGGAAAGATTAATATAGCCCGAAATCATGTGATATCTTGTCCCTAATAAAGGCGTTTCAAAAGAACGGGATGCACTCAAGATTCGCAAAAATCAGTTTAAAAAGATTAGAAAAATATAATTCATTTCAAACGGTTTGTGAGAGAGATAGACGGATTTAAAGGTAGGTCAAAAATATGGAAGAAGAACCAATGTTAGATAAGAAGGATATCTACGATACGGATAAGATCAAAGTACTTGAGGGGCTCAAAGCGGTAAGGAAGCGGCCGAGCATGTATATCGGCAGCACTGACGAAAACGGGCTCCATCATCTGGTTTACGAGGTGGTAGATAACAGCATAGACGAAGCCATGGAAGGTTACTGCGACCGCATCGAAGTTACAATAAAATCGGACGGCAGCGTAGAGGTGTCGGACAACGGTAGAGGAATACCGGTAAGCGAACACCCACAGCATAACCTACCAGGGGTGGAGATAGTGATGACTAAACTACATGCGGGTGGTAAGTTCGACAGGAAAAGCTACAAGGTATCGGGAGGTCTGCACGGTGTCGGCGTATCCGTGGTGAACGCCCTTTCAGAGTGGCTTGAAGTCAAGGTGAAAAGAGATGGAAAAATATACCGGCAGAGATACAAAAGAGGGGACCCCATAAGCGAGGTGGAGATGATAGGGGAGGACGGTGCGACCAGCGGAACCACGACTACATTCATGCCGGATCCAGAAATATTTGAAACCGTAGAATTCGATTACAATACATTGAAGGAACGTATGAGAGAACTCGCGTTTTTGAATAAAGGATTGAAGATAGTATTCAAAGACGAGAGAAGGGTGGTAGAAGAAGGGGTGGAGAAAAAAGATATCTTCCACTACGAGGGCGGCATAGTCGAATTCGTCAATTATATCAACGAAGGGAAAGAGAAGCTTTATCCTGAACCGATATACTTTAAAAGGAGAGAGGACGGCGTTCACGTTGAGGTCGCTATGCAGCACAAGTCGGAATCCTACGCTAAGGAGATCTTGGCCTTTGCGAACAATATACACACTAAAGAAGGAGGTACCCATCTGAGCGGTTTCCGAGCGGCATTGACTAGAACTTTAAACAACTACGGCGAGGCAAATGGCCTCACAGACGATGTACAGATACGCGGAGACGATTACAGAGAAGGGCTCACGGCAGTGATCAACATAAAGTTACCTGAGCCGCAGTTCGAGGGTCAGACGAAAACAAAATTGGGAAACAGCGAGATAAGAGGTATAGTTCAATCCATAGTCGGAACCGAATTGATGACTTTTCTGGAGGAAAATCCAAGTATAGCGGAAGTGATAATAGATAAGGCGGTCACGGCGGCTAAAGCCAGGCAGGCGGCTAAAAAGGCAAAAGAGCTGACCAGGAGAAAGGGGCTCTTAGAAAGTGTCGACCTGCCCGGGAAACTGGCCGACTGCGCTAACCCTGATCCCTCAAAATCTGAACTGTACATAGTCGAGGGAGATTCCGCAGGAGGATCGGCTAAACAGGGAAGAGATAGAGATTTTCAAGCCATCCTGCCTCTTCGAGGTAAGATAATAAACGTGGAAAAGGCGAGATTGAACAGGATGCTTGAGAACAAAGAGATCCGGTCCATCATATCAGCTATAGGTGCGGGAGTGGGAGAAGACTTCGATCCTGACGAAAGTAGGTACCACAAGATAATAATAATGACAGACGCCGATGTGGACGGTGCACACATAAGAACATTGCTTTTCACCTTTTTCTACAGGTACATGAAACCTTTGATAGAGAGAGGCTATCTATACATGGCTCAACCGCCCCTTTACAAGATCACGAAAGGCGGTGGAGTGCGTCACGTCTACAGCGAAGCCGAGAAAGCGGAGGTCTTGAACGAGTGGGGTAAAAGAGGCGTGAGCATACAGAGATATAAGGGACTTGGCGAGATGAATCCAAAGGAGCTCTGGGAGACTACGATGGATCCCGAGAACCGCATATTGGCTCAAGTCACTATAGAAGACGCTAAAGAGGCGGACGACCTGTTCGATCTTTTGATGGGAAAAGAGGTCGCCCCTAGAAGAGAATTTATCCAGCAGAACGCTAAGGCCGCAACTAACATAGATGTGTGAGGTGACAGATATGGAAGGAACTACAGAGGAAAATCAGATGGCGGACGAGATTTATACCAAACATCTGGAAGATGAGATGGAAGAGTCCTATATCAACTACGCTATGAGCGTGATAGTCGGGAGGGCTCTACCTGACGTTAAGGACGGATTGAAACCCGTCCACAGGAGGATACTCTATTCGATGAAGCAGGAGGGATTGAGTTCCTCTAAATCTCATAAAAAGTCTGCAAGAGTGGTCGGTGACGTCTTGGGTAAATATCATCCTCACGGCGATCAGGCCGTTTATGACGCTCTAGTCAGGATGTCTCAGGACTTTTCTTTACGTTATCCTCTCATCGACGGGCAGGGTAACTTTGGATCACTAGACGGCGACGAACCCGCAGCGATGAGATACACCGAAACCCGTTTGGAAAAGATTGCCGAAGAGATGATGGAGGACCTAGAAAAAGAGACCGTCGAATTCAGAGATAACTATGACGGTACTTTGGAGGAACCCGAAGTCCTGCCGGCGAAGCTCCCCAATCTACTGTTAAACGGCGCTAGCGGTATAGCCGTCGGTATGTCGACTAATATACCACCACATAATTTGAACGAACTGGTCAATGCGATAAAGCTTCTCATAGATGAGCCGGGTGCGGATATAATAGATCTGATGGAGGAATTACCAGCACCTGATTTTCCAACAGGAGGTATAATCCACGGGTACAACGGTGTTTACAACGCCTATAAAGAGGGGAGAGGGAAAATAAAGATAAGAGCTAAAACCAAGATCGAAGACCTAGGAGGAGACAGAAGCAGGATAATACTGACAGAGATGCCTTACCAGGTAAACAAAGCTAAGCTCGTAGAGAGTATCGCAAAACTGGTAAACGACGACGTCATATCCGAGATATCCAATCTAAGAGACGAATCTGATAGAGACGGAGTAAGAGTCGTGATAGACCTGAAAAGAGGTGTTATACCGGAGGTAGCTCTTAATAAACTTTTCAAACACACTCAGATGGAAGTGACCTTCGGAGTGATCAATCTCGCTCTGGTGGATGACGAACCGGAGGTATTGGATCTTAAAGAAACGTTAAAACACTATATCGATCATCGTGTGGATGTTATAACACGAAGGACAAAATACGACCTGGACAAAGCTCAAGATAGGGCTCACATACTCGAAGGACTGCTGACGGCTTTGGATAACCTGGATAAAGTGATAAAGATAATCCGTTCTTCAGAAGAAGATTCGGAAGCTAAAAACAGGCTGATCTCCGAATTCCTGTTGAGCGATAAACAGGCTTCGGCGATACTCAACATGCGTCTGAGAAGATTGACCGGGCTCGAGAGAGAAAAACTGCAGGATGAATACGAAGAGATGCAGGAGAAGATAAAGAAGTACAAAGAGATCCTCGGCGATAAAGAAAAGATATTGGATATAATAAAAGACGAACTCGATGATTTAGCGGAGAAATACGGCGACGAAAGGAGGACGGAGATAAACAGAGATGCCGTCGACGTAGAAACTGAGGACCTGATCCCCGAGGAAGACCTGGTTATAACTCTCACACATAAGGGATACATCAAGAGATTGCCCGTGGAAACCTACCGGAAGCAGAGAAGAGGCGGTGTCGGCCTGATCGGGATGGATACTAAAGAAGAGGACTATGTGGTGGATCTTTTCATCTCGAATTCACACGATTATCTGCTGTTCTTTACCAATAAAGGCAGAGTTTACTGGTTGAAGGCCTATAAACTACCTAAAGGAAGTAGGCGGTCGAAAGGCAGGCCGATAGTCAATATGCTGCCCCGCCTGGACGACGACGAGAAGATAGAAGACCTTATACCGGTCAGCGGCTTTTCTGAAGATGAGTATCTATTGTTCTCGACCAAGAAAGGCAAGATAAAGAGGACTAAACTTTCTGAATACAGCAATCCTAGAGTTACCGGTATATGGGCTATCAGGCTTCGTGAAGGAGACGAATTGGTTGATACGAAGCTATCCGACGGCTCTAAAGAGGTGATGCTGGCAACTAAGAACGGCCAGGCGATCAGATTCGATGAAGACGACGTGAGAGCTACTGGTCGATATACCATGGGTGTTAAAGGAGCTCGGTTAGAAGATGATGACGAGGTCGTCAGTATGACCCTCGTAGAAGATGACGACACCGTGTTGACATTGACAGAAAAAGGATACGGTAAACGCTGCGACGTGAAGAGGTACAGGAAAACCAACCGCGGAGCTAAAGGTGTGATAACCATGAATATAAGAGAGAGGAACGGAAAGGTGGTCTGTACCCGTAAAGTCGAAGAGGACAAAGGTCAGGAGATCATACTGGTCAGCAAAGAAGGTATGATAATAAGAACCTTAGTGGACGAGATAAGTAAACAGGGTAGAAACACCATGGGGGTAAAGGTGATGGAGCTGAAGAAAGGAGACAGATTTAACGCCATGTCGAAGGTGATAGGTGAAGAGGAAGAGAAGGAGATCATCGAAGGAGAAGAAGAGCAGGAGTGAATCGAAAAACTCTTATCCTGTTATGGTTTGAACTATCATCAGTTTAGACTTAGCACTTGGGCGCGTGGCCTAGCGGGGAAGATGAAAAAACACATCATCCCCTCACATCCAAGGCCGTCAAAAACGCCCTTGGATATAGCCCGGACAAAAACCCTTTACACTACTCATTTGGGCGCGTGGCCTAGCCTGGACAAGGCGCTGCCCTTCTAAGGCAGACATCACGGGTTCGAATCCCGTCGCGTCCGCTTACAAATCTCTGATTTTAAGCGGTTAGTTAGAAAGCGATAGCTTTCTGACTGCATCCGTTAAACTTGCTTTAACGGGCAAGAGGAACGTTTTTTCATTCCTCGGCGTCCGCTTACAAATCTCTGATTTTAAGCGGTTAGTTAGAAAGCGATAGCTTTCTGACTGCGAAAACCGGGCAAAAAGAACTCGTTAGAGTTCTTTGAACGAATGAGTTGAGGAAGAAGCTATTGCTTTTTCCTCAAAACTTGCATTATAGAATTATCCAAGATTTATCAAAAAATTTAAAGCCGTCAATCTAGATTTTATATATCAATAGAGGTGAATAGGAGGAAAAAGAAGATAGTCGTCATCGGCATCATCGTCTTTTTGGTAATCGGCACGATGCTGGTGATCATTTGGGACGGCCCGCTGTTCAACGATAGTGGGGAGGGTAGATCAGAATTGACACATTCGGCTTGGCCCGGCTTCGGTCGTGACAGAAAGAACACTGGGAGGAGTCCATACGATACTAGCCACGTATCCGGGTGGGAAATGTGGCGTTTTGAACTAGGTAGTGAGGATTATTCATCACCTGTGATCGGTGAAGATGATACGATATACCTTGGTTCTGGGAGTTACCTTTACGCCGTGAACCCGGATGGGACGGAAAAATGGAGCTTTGAACTTAACGGCACCGTCTCCTATTCGCCGGCTATAGGTGAAGACGGAACGATATATATCGGCTCAACTGACAGAAACCTATACGCTGTTAATCCAAACGGTGCAGAAAAATGGAGATTCGAAACCGATAGCTCTATCCGGTCTTCCCCCGCCATTGCTGAAGACGGAACGATATATATCGGCTCTCGTAGTTATCTCTACGCAATAGATACAGATGGGACGGAAATTTGGAGATTTAGTGCAGACGCTTTTTTCATTTCTGAGCTTGCTATTGGTGATGATGGAACGATATATGGAGGTGTGATGCGGTCGGAACCCGGGATCCCCGACCCAAGATATTATTTTTGGTTGCTAGCAATAAATCAAAATGGTACGGAAAGATGGAGATTCGAAACCGATAGCTCTATCCGTTCTTCGCCCGCCATCGGAGAAGACGGAACGATATACGTCGGTAGTGGGAGCGAACTTTATGCCGTACATCCCGAAGATACCGAAGGACAAAAAGGTACGGAAAGATGGAGATTCGAAACCGATAGCTCTATCCGTTCTTCGCCCGCCATCGGAGAAGACGGAACGATATACGTCGGTAGTGGGAGCGAACTTTATGCCGTACAT
>PWHU01000086.1 GCA_003555395.1 Thermoplasmata archaeon | reverse complement strand
TAATATCCCTTCATCTATCATGTGGTTTACTATCTCGTTAATCTCCGCAGGAGATAAATTGTCTACTCTCCTGTCACCATAAGGTACGTCGCCTATCCTCGTCCTGAAACCTATTTTGAGAGCATTTTTTATCTTTTTTCTCCTGTAGTTGAAGAGTTCCTTCACCACCTTGGAGAATATGTCTTGGTCTTTGATGTAAAAAGACGGTCTAGAGGGGATCAAACGTACAACGGTAGCATCTACACTTGGAGGAGGATAAAATGCTCCACGGGGGACGTCGAAGAGTATCTCCGTTTCTGCCAGAGTAGATACCATCACCGATAGGCGTGAATAATCTTCTTCTCCAGGTCCAGCTACCATCCTATCGGCATATTCTTTCTGATAAGTGAGAACTCCTAATTTAAAATCTTCTTTTAGAAGCTTGAAAGTTATGGGTGAAGAAATGCTGAAAGGTAAATTCGAGATAACTTTGTCAAATTCGGGCAGGTCCATCTCCAAAACGTCTCCTTTCATTATCTCTATATCATATTCTGTGTTAGAATAACTTCCATCCAAATAACCCGCTAGTGAAGCATCTTTCTCTATCGCCTTTGTACTACCAGCTTTTTTCACTATCTCGTTGGTGAGTACGCCCAAGCCGGGTCCGATCTCTAGAACCCTATCTTTTGATTTGAGGGCGGCTGCTTCGACTATCTTTTCAGCTATATCTTCGTTCTGAAGAAAATTTTGGCCCAAACTCTTGACCGGGCGGATGCCCAATCTTTGCAACTTCCGGTTAACATCGGCTGTCATCTAGTCTAACCTCTAATATATTTCAGCATGATCGTACAACAGACATGCTTGCCTTTTCAGTACTTAGCGGTCTCAGCAAATCTGGTAATCGAACCATCTACCACATGCCTATAAAATACGGTAAGGGCTAGGCCGAAATGCCTCCCCCTGTGGATAGATAGGAAGGGATAGTTTTTCGTCGTTGGGATCAATCGAGGCTTATATTTTCCATGACAACGACGTCTTTTACCGCTTTCATTCCCTCGTAGGGTAGGACCAAGCGTCGCTCCGCATCGGTGGTGAAAAGACCCGTTTCTATCTCCTCGTCGGGAGTGACCAAAACGTGCTTAACGTCTCCGGTTTCTGTGTTGATCACAAAATTATCTATCTTTCCCAGTATCTGTCCATCGTTTGTCATCACGGTTTTGCCTCGCAGTTCGGTTACGAACATCCTCATTTTTTACCTCCTTTTAACTCTTTAATACTGCATCATTTTATTTTACTTATCATTATCGGTATATGCCGACCCCATTAAAATCTTTCTTCTTTCTAACACTCTTTTCCATCTCTTCTTCCCAATCCTCGTACATCTCGATCACTTCTTCATCTACGGAAGGTTTGGTCTCTTTCAAACTTGTTAAGAAATGGTCCATCCTGATTTCGTCAGACCCTTCTTTGATTGCTTTCAAACCCGCTCCTCTGCAGACCGATTCTATATCGGCGCCTACGAAAGACTCCGTATTATCCACCAGATGACCCATATCGACGTCTGATGCTAGAGGCATATTCTTAGTATGAACCTCGAATATCTTTCTTCTCGCCTGCCTATCAGGCACAGGTATCGATAGGTGATGGTCAAACCTACCTGCTCTCAATAAGGCGTCGTCTATCTTGTCCGGTCGATTCGTAGCCGCAATTATGATAACATCAGTGGTCCTCTCTATGCCGTCAAGACTGGTGAGTAGTTGATTTACCACTCTGTCGATGGTCCCTTCAGAGGCGGTTTCTCCTCTCTTTGGTGCCAGGGCATCTAGTTCATCTAAAAATACGATAGATGGCGCCGTCTGACGCGCTTTTTTGAATACCTCCCTTATGGCCTTTTCGCTCTCGCCGACCCATTTAGAGAGCAATTCTGGACCTTTAATGGAGATGAAGTTGGCGTCGCTTTCGTTAGCTATAGCCTTAGCTAATAGAGTCTTCCCGGTCCCTGGTGGACCGTAAAGCAGTATGCCTTTAGATGGTTCGACCCCCATTTTGATGAAGGATTCTGGGTCCTCTATGGGCCTCTCCACTGAATCCCTGAGTTTCTCCTTGATATCCTCAAGACCTCCAACATCTTCCCAGGACACTCGTGGAATCTCTACCATTATCTCTCTCAAGCTGCTGGGTTCGATCTCGCGGAGGGCTTCTATAAAATCATTCCTTTCAACCTGCATCTCTTCCAAGATCTTGCGGGGTATCGGCTCGTCTAATTCAATTTCAGGTATATAGCGCCTTAGAGCACGCATGGCCGCCTCTTTAACTAGCGATTCAAGATCCGCTCCGGCAAAACCATGTGTCACTTCGGCAAGGTGTGAAAGATCAACGTCTTCCGCTGTAGGCATCCCTCTAGTATGTATCTGAAGTATCTCTTTCCTTCCAGTTAGATCAGGCAGGCCTATCTCTATCTCCCTGTCAAATCTTCCAGGGCGCCTTAAGGCGGGATCTACCGCATCCACTCTATTGGTAGCCGCTATCACTATGATCTCACCGCGATAGGTCAACCCATCTAACAGGGTCAATAATTGAGCTACGACTCTTCTTTCTACCTCGCCCTTCACATCGTCCCTCTTTGGAGCGATAGAATCCAATTCGTCAACAAATATTATCGAAGGTGATTGATCCTTAGCTTCCTCGAAGATGTCTCTGAGTTTTTCTTCACTCTGTCCATAATATTTAGACATTATCTCGGGGCCCTGAACTGAGAAGAAATTTGCCCCTGATTCGTTAGCTACGGCTTTGGCGATCCAGGTCTTACCGGTGCCAGGTGGGCCGTGGAGTAGTACTCCTTTAGGGGGGTCTATACTAAGTCTATCGAACAATTTAGGATGCCTCAACGGGAGCTCTATCATCTCCCTTACTCTTTGAAGCTCATCTTCCAAACCTCCTACATCCTCATAGGTCACTCGTGTGGTGGCCATCACCTCGCCTTCGCTCACCGGTTCCTCCTTGACCACCACTTCAGTATCTTTAGTGATTATCACAGCATCCATAGGATTTATGGAGATCACCATGAATGGAACGCTTCCTCCCATCAACGCTATCCCTGGGACCACTATAGCATCCCCAGAGAGTACAGGGCGTTTCAAAAGCCGTTTTTTTACGTAGGAATCAATATCCTCCCCATACTTCAGCCGGTTTCCCTCCTCGATAACCGGAGCGATTACGACCTTTTTCGCTTCCTGGGTGCTGACTTTTTTCACCTTAACCTTGTCGCCGATGGAGACCTTGGCGTTCTTCCTTACAAGACCGTCTATCCTTATCATCTCCTCGTCTTCGTCCTGCGAAGATAGTCTGAATACTTTTGCAACGGTCTCCTTTTCCCCTGTTATTTTAACAACGTCTCCCACCTCTACATCAAGGTCCATCCTCACTTTAGCACCGAGTCTGGCTCTGTTACGGCCTATATCTTCCTGGGAAGCCTCATTCACTTTCAAAATCTTTTCGTCTGACATATGTGATTCTGGTAGAAAAAATCCGAGTAAGTATAAAATTTTTTGGGCCTACGATTGAAGCTGTAGAGTGAAAATGACAGTAAAATGATCACCGAGACACAATGATAAAATAACCCGTGTATCTATGCAAAGAAGATATGCAACTGATATTGGACGAAAATCTACCTTCAAACGTGAAGGAGGATATAATCGGATCTCATGAATGCGTGGATTTTGTCGATATCGACGAAAATTTTCAGGGTATGTTGGACTTCAAGATAGTGGACATGATGGAAAAAGACGATATCATGATCACTAGAGACAAAGAACTGCACAAAAATTTACTAGACATCGGCAGGAAAAGTGTTTACTACGATATCGAGCGGGATAACCTTGTAGAAGTCCAGATCAAGACCGCCTATTACTTAAAAGGTTACGATAACGATGCCGTACATGGAACTTCGGAGGAGAATCAGCACGTGAAGAAAAACGAGACGTCTTTGCTCCGGGAACGTTTTGAAGAGTTGAAGGAAGAGAACGCCGAATTGAAATCAAGGATCAACCTTTTAGAGGGTAAGCTGGAGTCTATATTGAAAAAGGCCAAGTCGGCGATGGATGAAGAATGATCCTTCTACGTTAAGTTTGCTTACAACGTATATTCTATATCTTTTTCTTTGTGTAATATACCAGAACCGCTCTTGACTTCGCCGACGAGCTTTCCCTTTGTATCTTTAGCTACGTCCTCAGCTATATCGGAGGAGACTACCATTACGTATCCCATACCCATATTGAAAGTTTGATACATCTCTTTATCGGCAACATCACCTTCTCGCCTCAAGAATTCGAAGATTGGCTGCGGTTCGAGAGGATCATCTATAACATAGCGGTAATCTTCGTTTATCCTCGGCAAATTGCGTAGACCTCCACCCGTTATGTTAGCCATACCCTTTATCTCGTAACTTTCTATAGCACCCATCACAGTTTTAGTGTATATCTTAGTGGGTCTCAATAACTCTTCACCGATGATGCCAAATTCGACTTCGTCGTGATAGTCAAATTTGCTTTCGTCCACTATCTTCCTTGCGAGAGTAAAACCGTTGGAATGGATCCCAGAACTGGGCAGACCTATGATCTTATCTCCTTTTTCAACTTCACTACCGTCGATGATATCTTCCTTCTTCACGTACCCTAATGCGGTCCCTGCGAGATCGAACCCGTTGATTATTTCACCTAAAGTAGCTGTCTCCCCGCCTATTATGGTCATGTTGGATAGTTGTGCGCCCTTCTGAAGACCTTTACCCAGTTCTTTAGTGAGTAGAGGGTCCGGCTCTTCAACGGCTAAATAATCTACGAAAGCTATCGGTTCAGCCCCCTGGCAGATGGTATCGTTGACGTTCATGGCGATGCAGTCGATGCCAACGGTATTCCATCTCTCCATCTTGTTGGCCACTATAAGTTTAGTTCCAACTCCGTCGGTGCAGAGCGAGAGAGCGAACTCACCGAAATCGACTAAGCCAGTAAACTCGCTCTTTAACGGTGCTCCTTTTCCCTCTCTAGCGAATAGAACAGCTTCGGTCAAAGCTGAGATAGCCTCTTCTTCCTCCTCTATATCTACGCCTGCATCCTTATACGTCAGACCTGACATGTTGGATTATTAGAAGAGGCTCCTATTATAATTTACACTCCTCTACTTTCGGTTCCAAGTAAAATTTTATATGTTAGTTGGAAGCTAAATCAACGCTAATGATCGTTCAAGATATATCATATCCCTATGAATTCGATGAAGAGAAAAGGAAAAAGGCAAAACTCTATTCCAAGCAGAAATTCTACACAGGGATATTTCAAGGTGTGATCCTATATCTTCTCTTTCTATTGCTATTCTACTTCACCGGATTTTCTTATCATATGGAGATGTGGGTGGAACAACTCGTTTCGGATACTGTTCTAGCCAACCGTTGGATAGTATCCGCCTTCTTTGTTGTGGTCTTTTCTTCGCTTATATATCTCATCTCGCTGCCCGTCTCTTACTACTCTAGCTTCGTACTGGAACACCGGTACGACCTTAGCAACGAATCGTTAGATGACTGGGCTAGAGATCAGCTGAAGTCGTTTTCTATATCTTTAGTGATCATGGTCCCTATAATACTGGGACTCTTCTTTCTGGGCTATAATTTTCCAGACCTTTGGTGGCTGTATGCAGGGATAATCTTATTCGTGATATCAGGGATCCTCTCTAATGTATCTCATTTGGTCATACTACCTCTGTTCTACGACCTTGAAGAATTAGAAGACGAAGGTCTTGAAGAGAGACTGGTAGAGATAGCTGAAGAACACGGTGTAGCCGAGTTGGAGAAAGTTGTCGTTATCAAAGCCGGTGAGAAGACGGAAAAAGCAAATGCTGGATTCGCCGGCATGGGGAAGACGAAAAGACTAATGCTCTTCGATACCCTTTTAGAAAAATTCCATCCAAAAGAGATCGAAAGTGTTGTGGCCCACGAGATGGGACATTATGTGAACAAAGATACGATAAGATTCATGACTATCAGCGCACTACTCATATTCCCTATATTCTATGTGACAGGCGTTATCTTCACTCGATATGCCGACTTCCAGGACATCTATCATCTGCCGCTTTTCCTGCTGATACTTTACGGCCTGTATTCTATTATTGATCCTCTGACCAACGCTTACAGTCGGCATCGAGAGAAGAAAGCGGACGACTTCGCCAATAGAGTGATAAATGATCCTGAAGCGGCTGTCTCTACATTCAAACGACTGTCAGATATAGATCTCGCGGAGACCGACCCGTCAAGAATCATCGAGATATTCTTTTACAGTCATCCCTCGCCAAAAAAGAGGATAAAGAGAGCGAAAGCTTATTCAAAAAAGAGAAGGTAAACAAAAACGATAAATAGCATTTCACTCTAACACAAATGCTGAAAACGCCGATCCCGACTTAGCTCAGCTTGGCTAGAGCGGGTGACTGTAGTTGGTATTTATATTCGGCCCTTATTGGGCCATAATCACCCGCGGAAATCATCAGGTCCCCGGTTCAAATCCGGGAGTCGGGACCATCCTTTTTCTATTAGGATTTGAACTCCGGTTCACGAGTAAATCTCTGATTTACGAGTAGTTAGAATCTATGATTCTGACGAAAATCCGGGAGTCGGGACTTTTATTTCTTCATCGCTAGAGTCGATCACGTTTCACTTTTTTAATGTGCCAATAGATCATCGTGGTTATCATCCCGGCGCCAAGCAGATGATAGGTTTGGAAGCCGCTTATGAAATCAACTCTATCGCCGCCTAAAACTACATCTCCGCTCTTCTCTATATCCAGGGTTTCAAATTCTTCCGACCAATCATCGAGCCTACCGCCTGAATAGGTTAGAAATGTATAAAAGTCTTCAAGATGACTTCTACCGTCGGTCTCGCCTCCGTCGTCAGTCCATGCGGTGATCCTCAAAGCGTCCCTGCCGAAGAACTGATGATTGACTGGATCTATGTTCACCCAGCCGGTCTCGCCACCGGAGGTAACAAAATTCAAGCGTATCCAGCCGTGGCCTCCCCAGTCTTCTCTTACCCTGTCATAAAGGACCCCCAACTCTATCCATGCCGGTATGCCCACCGCTCTCGCCATGGATATGTATAGGAAGGACTGCTCGTCGCAGTCTCCTGCTCTCTCTTCGTATGTCCATATAGCGTGTTTAGGCCTGTTATCGCCCTGGATGACGTCCCGTCTGTACTCTACGTTCCTGCTCAACCAGTCATATAGCGCCCTAGCTTTATCATAGACGTTGTTCTCTCCAGCCACGATCTGCCGGGCTTTCTCCTCTATAACGGGATGATCCGGCTGTATCATCCAATCGTTTTCACCGTCACCGTTTCTATCGATCTCGAGCTGCCACTGATTCTTGTTATATCTTTCTTTCAGATCTTCGTCTATTTCATCAACAGTTCCTGAATTTTCTGATGAATAACCCCAATCGAGAGTTCTCGTAGAAACGCTGTAGGTTACAGAAAAAGTCTCACTCACTCGATTTCTGCGCGTTATAGAGCCGAATTCGCCCTCCCATACCATCCATTCTTTTCCGTACTTCACTATGTGTTCTGGTTCAGGATCTCCTCTTACCTCGTGAACCTCCTGCACATCACCACCGATAGTTTCTGGGACGGGTAGATCTATGGTATAGCTTATCCTATCTCTAGATGTCAATGTTATATCACGCCGAATGACGAATTCCGCCCTTTCAGGATATACTCTTCCACTCCCCCATGGAAATCTAAAACCATTGAATAGAGGGGTGAAAAAGATAGC
>PWHU01000094.1 GCA_003555395.1 Thermoplasmata archaeon | reverse complement strand
TGCCATCGTAGCTTAGTTCGGCAGAGCGGCTGACTTGTAATCAGCAGGTCGAGGGTTCAAATCCCTCCGATGGCTCTTTCTTTTTTATATAAAGAGGTTCAAAGCTTTATTGTTCTAACTTGTTTGAAACAGAAAAAAGAACAGTATAATCTTACTGGAGATGTGATCAAATTCTTCCAGTTATATTGAACCAGCACCGTAATCTTTTTATATTACCTTTAATAAATATCGCCTTCAATGAGCAAGCCCCCTAATATGGATAAGACGAATGCGGGTTTGGAATTCGAGGGACGTTGGAAAGACATTTGTATTTTTGCAAGAACTTTTGAGAAAGTCATCGAAGAAAATGCTCCCAATGAGCAGTCCATCGAAAAATATCATTGTTGGAGACCAAGAGAGGAGGAAGACGAAAAGGATCTATCGGAAAAAACAGCAGAAAATGCATGCATGGACGAGAAAAAAGTAGAAAAAAAATATAACGGAGCGAAAGAAGAGTTGGCGAGTGCTGGAGAGAAGATCAAGAAAGGTGTGAACGGTGAAGAAGCTCCTACTGAAAATATCAAGGAGGCTTCGAAAAAGGTGGAACGCTTGGTCGGTGCTGAATCCATCAAGTCGATAAGGAAATTTGAAAGGATGATATACGAAGAAGTAATGTTGAGATTCAATCCTTACTACTTTGATACGGAGCATTTTTCTGTGAATTTGGAGGAAATAAGCAATGGTGGAGAGGAAAAATACAAGCTCACTATTAATATACCCGATGAAGAGCTTAGAGAGACGGTTAGAAACGAGTTGATCAAGAGAGCCGGATAATTGATGATAGATGTAATCCTAGTCTTAGTTTTCGTAGCTGCTATTTTCATGGGTTTTTCTATCGGATCCTCGGCCGTACCTCCTGCGTTCGGGCCGGTGATTTCATCCGGAAGCGCCGGTATATTGAGATCGGCACTTTTAGCCGGGGCGGCCGCTTGTTTAGGAGCGGTAGTACAAGGCGGAAGGGTCAGTGCTACCATAGGAGAAGGGATGGTTTTTGGAGGTATAACTACTTTACAGGCCTTGACGATTCTAACTGTTGCGTCGACTCTTGTGATAATCAGTGTTCTAACTAAGTATCCTATGCCCACGGCTTTTACCGTAGTCGGTTCGGTCATTGGGAGCGCTTTCGCTTTCGGTGACGGCATAAAATGGAGTACGATACAGCGCATCGTAGGATATTGGGCACTCGTACCTATTTTAGCGGTTGTCATAGGATATATTATATCGTGGCTTCTCCGCAGATATACATCAAAAGAAAAGTCAAAGAAACCTATACAGTATCTGACTCTATTGATGGGTCTCTTAGTTGCATACACCGCCGGGGCGAATTCCGTGGGAAAGGCCGTCGGCCCTCTGATACCGCTTGATTACGATCTGAGATTATTGTTGGGTATCGGCGGTATTTCGATCTTAGCGGGTGCATGGATATTATCTCCAAAGATAATAGACGCCGTATCATTTGAATACGCCAATATAGGTCCTAGAAGATCGGTTTCGGCATTAGGTACCGCGGCTATCTTGGCCCAGATAGGAGTGTTTTTAGGAGTACCCATCTCATTCAGTCAGGCCATAATCGCATCCACTATAGGCAGTGGCTTGGTCGTGGGGAGTTCTAGTATAGGTAAGAAAAAGATCGGTTTTACGTCTGCCGCTTGGGTTTCAGCTATATTCATCGCTATAGGTCTTGCATTTGTTTTGGGCAAGGGCCTACAATATGTTGTTAGTTGAAAAAAACCTCACGTGAAATATAGTCAAAGACCCTCCAAGGGAACAAAATTTATTTTGTGGCTAAGAGGAAGTCACAGAACCGATGTAGCCATCTTTTCAAAGACCAGATCGTAAGGAACAACGACAGATCCGATCTCTTCTTCATCGATCCCAAAGTTCTTCAATTTCTCTTCAGTCGGTTCAAGCAAGGCATCGTCTCTTTTACCGTTTATCAGGTTCAAAATACCATCAAGGTGGGTCTTATCATCTATCATCACGGCAGCCTCTTCGGCGCCGTCGTCGATACCCATCTTGTCCAATGCGTCTTTGATCTGCCACTCGGCCGAGGCCCAGAGTATAGTTTCGATCTCTAGAGAGTTTGCTCTATTACTTTTGTTTCCGAAGGATTCTTCAGCTTTTTGATAAGCCCAAAAAAGATGCTCTTTTCCCACGACTTTATCCACGTCGAAGATCTGTATGAATATGTCGTTTTTTTTTCTATACCCGTCTAGAGCGTCGAAGATATCCTGTGCACTTTTGGTCTCCTTCATCTTCACTCCGATGACGTGCATATTCAGATCACTCCTCTATCTCGATCTCTATCTTCTTCACTTCGTCGATATCGTCTATACCTTTCAAAGAGCTTATCATGCCTTTCATGGTGTTATCGATCATCTTAGACGGAAATCTGCCTAAAGGTAGATCTTTTCCGTCTACGCGCACATGCACTTTATCTGTTTTAGCTTTCAATTTTTCACAATCGCCTAGAGTTCTTTTTTCCTCTAAAACCGCCTCTGCAAGCTTCTCACAGTTCTCAAAACCGCAATCCCCACAGTTCAAACCTGGAAGTCTGTTCGATATACGCTTTTTCTTTATTTCATACTCTATGTTATCTACGGTTTCATCTAGATCTTCAGCGCTTTTCCCTTCCTCTAGGAATATTTGTGGGATATCTTCTTCTTTCATGCCTTCTATAAGGACAGCGTCAAATCCTCCAAAGGTTTCCACCTTGTTCAAGATCTCTTTCAAAGACATCTCGTTTTTAAGAAGAAAATCGGTCTCCGAAGGCGTCGAGAAGATCACTAGACCGGCACCAGCCTTCGCATGTCTCCAAGTATCTTTTCCTTCCTGATCGATGGTGAAATCACCCTTAGTATGTTTTATCGCTGCCGTATCATAACCTCTTTCAGACAGTTTCTTTATTACATCACAAAGAAGTTCAGTTTTTCCCGTATCGGATTCACCGCTCATACCGAAGACGACGGATCCGTTGAAGATGTTTGAACCGGCATCCAATTCATTCACTCCTAAGTTGTAATTTTTTTTCTATCTCGGTCAAGTCGGCGTCCGTGTCCACACAGCCTGCTTTGACCAAGGGTACGCCCTGCATAGGAATACTGTAAACGTGACTAGCTTCGAATCCTTCCACCAGCTCGGAATGACAGGCCACCGCTATGACTGCACCGGGATCTTTCTTTTTGAGAACATCTTTCGCCATGCTGGACCCGGGAACTATATACACGGCGTCGTAACCCAATCCTTCCGCTTTCGATTTTATCTTGTCTATGTCGCAGCCGCCGCAATTTTTACATTCATAACCGTATTCACCTATCTCCGCTTCGCAGCCATTAGAGCTTCTGAGGCATTGAGGAAGCAGGACGATCCTGTCTTTAAATTTGACTTTAGAAACTTTATCTTCTAAAGAGTTGTTCTTGAGGTTCACGTAGACACGATCATAGGTCTCCTCGTCCAGGTCCATCCTGTAAAGGAATGATTTTAACACTCCTTTTTGGGAGAAGTCTAATCCTGAACTCATGGCCTTAGAGATTATCTCTTTCATGGATAACAACATTTTAAGAAGTGGGATTTAAAACTAACTGAACGTTTTTTCGGTACCTATCCCTTTATTATCCTTACAGTGTCACCTTCTGCGAGCTCGTGATCTAACCCGACTTTTTGTTTGGGGAATTTAGCCGTGGGGCCCCATATCCTAGCGTATCTAAAATTCTCTATGAAATCGCTGTGCAGCTTCTTGCAGACGTCTTTTACCGTACTGCCTTTTTTGAGTACCATGGGCTCGTCGTCGGCTTTCTCGCCCTGTGGGCGTAAAAATATCCTTATGAAGTCTAGCTCGTCGAATATACGCCGCTTCACCTCTTCGATGCCGTTTCCATTTTCAGCGGATATGAAAAGAGCCTCTCTATCCTCTAAGTTTTTTTTGAGTCTTTTCCTTTCCTCCTCCTCTACCAGATCTGTCTTGTTTATTATAGGAAAACTAGGAAGGTAAACCCTGTTCCTGCTCAGATGATCCACCAATCCCTGATCATCTATATCGCTTCTTATCACCACGTTAGCGTTCACATAGCCGAATTCCCTCAATATATCCATGACAGTATCTTTACTTATATCCTCCAGTTCGACGGTGGTATTGATCCTGATGCCGTCTCTATCCTTTTCCTCTATCTTTATATCGGGCGGTTCTTGATTCAGCCTGATCCCGTGGGTCCTGAGTTCTTCCTCGATCTTGGAGATATCGTGTCTATAAATATCGCCTATCATTATTATGAGATCGACGTTCCTGATAACGGACAGGATCTCTCTCCCTCTACCTTTTCCTTTAGCCGCGCCTTCAACGAGACCAGGAAGATCCAAAAGTTGTATCTCCGCACCGTTGTAATGCATCACCCCTGGTATAACTTCAAGTGTAGTGAAGTGGTAATTAGCGACTTCACTTTCTGCGTTAGTCAACTTGTTGAGAAGCGTGCTTTTTCCCACGCTTGGGAGTCCCACAAGAGCTACGGTGGCGTCTCCCTCTTTTCTTATGTCGTAACCGCCCCCGCCTTCCGATCTGCCTTTCTCTCTTTTCTGCTTTTTCTCTTTCAACTTCGCGATCTTGGCTTTCAAACGGCCTATATGCTGCTCAGTCGATTTGTTGTAGGGAGTTTCTCTGATCTCCTCTTCTATATTTTTTATCTGCTCGTCTATATCTTCAGACATGATTATCTCAATTTTACTTCTGTTGTATTATGAATTGAAATGTAAAGGCTATAAAAACATATTGTTATTTTCTATCTATTTCTAATTTCCGGGCCAAATGCTTATCCGACAACCTTTTTATATCTCATACAAGATGACCAAACGGTGTGAATATGCATCGGTTGATGGAAGATAACAACACCCTATTTATGAAGCAAGAACGTGTGCCCGACAAGGTACACATATGGGACGAAACCCTGAGAGGCGGCGAGCAGAGTCCAGGCGTTATATTCAACTTAGAAGATAAGATGGAGTTAGCCGAACTCATGGACGAAGCCGGTATTTCAGTCATAGATGCAGGTTTTCCCATGATGTCCCAAAAAGAAAGAGAAGCCATAGAAGCTTTGGTTTCCTGTGGGTTAGACGCCGAGGTGGGAGCTACGGTAAGATGCAAAAAAGAAGATATAGACGCAGCTATAGACCTGGGAGTGGAAAACCTTTACATGTTCTCTACCACCAGCGAATTTCACCTACACTATAAACAGAACATGACCGAGGAAGAATGTTTCAACGAGGTTCTTAAAGCTGTAGATCACGTGAACGAGAGAGGAGTAAACTTCGACTTCATAAGCGAAGATACCACTCGTTCCGATCTAGATTTTGTCCTCGAACTATTGACCGAATTGAGAGATAGAGGCGCGGACCGTTTGATAATATGCGATACCGCAAGTTCGATCACGCCCGAGGCCATGTATTCCTTCACTTCAGAGATCATCGACGGAGTGGGAGGTGATGGATGGGGCGTTCACTGCCACAACGATTTCGGTCTAGCGGTGGCGAACACCGTTTCGGCTGTACAAGCGGGAGTAAATTATCCGACAGTGACTGTAAATTCTTTAGGAGATAGTTCTGGAAACGCCGCTCTAGAAGAAGTGGTCATGATAATCGAAAAGTTATTCGATGTCGATACCGGTGTGGATACTACTCTCCTTTATGAACTCTCAAAGACGATGGAGAGAAGATCAGGCGTTTATCTCTCGCCCCAAAAACCGATCAGCGGATACAACTCTTATAGGCATGAAAGCGAAGTCCACGTTTCCGGAGTCCTTTCCCATACAGAATCTTACGAACCGATCTCTCCCGAAGAGGTGGGCAGAGAAAGAGAGTTCGTCCTGGGAAAACATTCGGGTCCTACAAACGTTAAAGAACTTTTGGACTCGAAGGACGTCTCTTTGAACGATGACCAGATAGAAGAAGTCCTTGAAAGAATAGAAGAAGAGAAGACCACCCATAGACAGCGCCGGATAGATGAGTTCCTGGAAAAGAAGGACGAGTATAACAAAGAGATGCTGGGATTCTCTGAAGATAGGTTCTGGGAGATAGTCTCGGAAGTGAAAGGTGAAGGATGAAGACAGTCTCGGAACGTTTTCTCGGAGGAGAGGAAGGAGAGTACGTGGTCAAAGAAGTTGACCGCGTGATGCTCCACGACGGTAACGCTCCTCTGATCTTCGACGATATGGAAGGAGAAGATATCTGGGATCCAGATGCTGTTACAAGTGTCGTGGATCATTTCTGTCCTCCAAGTACTTCAGAAAGGGCAAATTTCGTCAAGCGGTTGAGAGAGTTCGTGGAAGAGAAAGGTATAACGGATCACGTCGAATTCCAAGGGATCTGTCATCAAGTGATGTGTGAAGGTAGAGCGTTACCGGGAGAACTTGTGGCGGGGATAGACAGTCATTCAACCACTTATGGTGCTCTTGGAGCCTTCGGTATAGGTTTCGGCTCCAGCGATACTGTTGAGATCCTGAAGAAGGGAAAGACGTGGTTCAGGGTTCCGGAGACTCTTCGGGTCGAGATATCAGAAGGAAAAGATGGGACCGACATAGCTCTCTCGATGCTGGAGAAGATAAGGTACGAAGCGAACTATAAGACCATAGAGTTCGTCGATAAAGTCGGTTTAGATATGGATGATAGGTTGACGGTAGCTAACATGGCCGCCGAGACCGGAGCCAAAGCGGCTTTTTTTCCACCCGATGAGATAACGAGAAGATATCTTGAGGATTTCGGTATGAAAAGCGATGTAGAAATCCCATCAACCGAAGAAGAACGCTGTGTGAAAAGAGTGGATATATCGGTGAAAGAACCACTTGTTGCCGTACCACACAAGCCGTATAACGTAAAGTCTCTCTCAAGAGTTTCAGGTAAAGATATCGATCAGGTCTTCATCGGTTCCTGTGCCAGCGGTAGGTTGAGCGACCTGAGAAAAGCAGCCGATATATTGGAAGATGAAGAGGTACACCCAGACGTAAGGCTCCTGGTCACACCGGCTTCTAAACGGATAGAGGAAAAAGCTCTGAAAGAGGGGATCATCGAGAAGTTGGTAAATGCTGGTGCTGTGATATTGAACTCGAGCTGCGGCCCTTGTCCAGGCATAGACAAGGGTTTACTCGCTGAAGATGAAAGATGCATAGCGACCCAGAACAGAAATTATCCTGGAAGGATGGGAGAAGGCGAAGTGTACCTTGCGAGTGCAGAAGTATGTGCGCTCTCCGCTGTCGAAGGTTTTATCCCAGAGGAAGTGAGAAGATGAGATGTAGAGCTAGAGTATTTGGACATGATATCACCCTGGACGAGATACATCCCGGGAAGTATTTTTCCCTGGACCCCGAGAGAGTGGTTCAAGGACTGATGGCAGGTATCGAGCCTGAATTTCATGAGAGCGTTCAAGAAGATGACGTGATAGTTGCCGGTAGATACTTCGGTATGGGATCCGGAAGAGAGAGCGGTGCCTGGGCGATACAGTTGGCAGGAATAAGGGTGGTTGTAGCTGAAAGTTTTTCCCGCTACATGTTCAGGAACTGTGTGAACAGAGGTATATGGCCCCTAGAAGTCAAAGGTATTTTAGACAAGGTGAGCGAGAAAGATATGTTGGATGTATATCTAAAGAAAGGTTTTGTTATTTTAGAAGATGGGGAGGAACTCTCTTTCGAGCCGTTCCCTCCTAAGATGAAAAAGATAATAAAGTCGAATATTACTCCAAGAAATGATGATGTACGATAGCGACGTTATCGTGATAGGAGGAGGCCCTGCAGGTCTTTCAGCCGCGGTGAGAGCAAGAAGAGTACGGACCTACAATCTTCACTCTTCCAGCGTTATGATGGTCACGAACACGTCTCCCGGCGGGCTCTCGGATTGGACGAAGGTGAGGATGACCGGAGACGGCTGGAGTCACGAGAAAGG
>PWHU01000005.1 GCA_003555395.1 Thermoplasmata archaeon | reverse complement strand
TACCACCGGGCTGCGGCTTCAAGTTGTTGGCTATGTCCCACTTTCTGAAGAACGTTAAAGATCCCCAGTCCAGAAAATAACATCCGATTATCAAGAAGGCGAGTTTCTCTTTTTCCACCTTATCGTTCCCATATGCTGAAAGTACCGATCCTATCTTCTCCTTTTTAGAGACTATCTTTTCTACCAACTCTTCAGCGTAACCCTCACATATATCGAACATCAGTTCGTTATCTATCTCGTCCAAGAAAGTAAAATTGACGTATATCTTCCCGTCTCTTTTTTTAAGGGCGTCGAGTCTCAGCAATCTTTCTATTTCGGGCTTAAGATCATCGTATTCTGAGAAGATCACTTCTTCATCCATAGGGTCTCTGTTCAACTTGAAGATGAGTTCTTTCATCTCCTCTTTGTCCAAAGCGGAAAAGGGGTTGTCTTTCTCGGGAGTATTGTGCCAATCTAGATCACCACATATACCGAACTTTATATCTTCCATGATCATCGAAAATAGGTTTGAGATATAACGTTTATCCTCAGCGATATAAATCAGCTTTACGAATATAATAACTGCACGAAGGGAGAGCCCTCCCTCCCTTGTTAACGCCAATCTAACAAACTTTCCCTCCGTGCAGGGTTCTTAAGATAAACAATTCGCACGGAATCAAATAAGTCTTATTCATTTTCCAATGGAAATCACATATAAATTGCATGTAATTGTTGTACAAATTCATCACAATTTCAAGCTCCCAAGATCATCACATCTCGGTCGAAGAACCTGATCAGGAGCTGGTCGGATCAAAGGAAGAAAGTAACACGCCTTTGATCTTGTTTTTCCCGCCCCGGATAGGCTCCACGCTCCAACATGTCCCTCCGTCTTCACTAGAAAACAGAGGCCTATCCGTGATAGAAACTTTTCTTCCGCTCTCGATGACTTTCTGGAAGATATCTTTGTTTTCGTCGTCCGGAAAAAGATCGAAGTGGTTCATCCCCATCAGCTTTTCTGGAGACATTTCAGTCTTATCTGAGTAGGCGGAATTCACGTAAACTATATCAAAGTTAGTATCCATATAGGCCATCACAACCCCCGATAGATCCATGAGCGCCCCCAATATCTCTTCCTGTTCTACCTTCTCGGTTACGTCTTTCATGAACAGAGAAAAACCACTGTGTTCACCGCCATCGAAACTAAAATTATCTATCGTGACATCCAAGATCTTCTTTTCTCCGTTTTTTGTATTGATATCCATCCTTTTTTCTAAGAACTTTTCACTTTTATCTAATTCCTGTTCAAAACCATGGTAAAATTTAGGCCCCAACAAACAGTCTACCTTTTTACCCAAGAGTTCTTCGTCTTTGTATCCCGTTATATCTACTGCGCTACTGTTTATGAAGATGATATCCTTTTTTTCGTCTAGAAGTATTATCCCTTCGTGTGTCTGTTCAACCACCGTTTCAAAGAGTTTTGGTGATCTAAAAACCGCTTTAAGATTTTTCTTCATATCTTCCAACATATCATACTCGGCTTCTAATTTAGGGCTTATAAAGTAGACCTTCCCGTAACCCCCGCCGCTCGATTTGATCAGGTCGTAGTTCAGCAGTATTTCGACATGGTGCTTGATGGTTCGATAATTCAAGTTCAGTTCGTTAGCCAGTTGGTTGAGATTATAAGACCTTTGTTTAAGAAGTTCCAAGATCTTGATCCGATTTAGCCCTCCTTGCTGTCCTAACATAATATAGGATAATTCTTGTTTGAGTTCAGCCATGATCTTACCCCACGATTTTTGATGCGCTAACCTTACGCGCTAAGTATGTATACGTGTACAAAATATATAACAGTTTTGTAACAATTTAACACATGTAGTATAGAAAGGGTCATATACTAGGCGAGTCAATTCTTGTGATCAAGAGGAGGTGAAAAGATGAAAAATATAGCAGAGACTTTGAGAGACGATAATAGGCTGAAAACACTATGGTCGGCGATAGAGAAGGCGGATATAGAAGAAGTTCTTGAAGAAAAGGGGCCTTACACGATTTTTGCACCGACTAACGACGCCTTTGACAAGATACCGAGCGACCAATGGAACGAACTTTTGAACGATCCCGACAAGTTGGTAACCACCCTAAAATACCACATACTACCCGGCAAATATACGTCAAAAGATGTTGCCAAGATGAAGAAAGCTAGCTCGATGAGTGGAGATGATATCACCGTCGACACTTCAAAGGGTGTAAGGGTCAACGAATCTAAGGTGATAGAAACCGACATCGAGGGTTCCAACGGAGTGATACACTTCATAGACAAGCCGCTGACGCCGCCAAAACACTACAAGTGAACGAGTCTTTTAAGTATCCGGCTATCTCTCATAGATAGCCGGCTTGGTCTTTTTAAAATAGTTTTTTCTGATTAACGATAGATCATAGTTGAGCGGTATCCACTTTCTGACTTTTCGAACAGTTCGTCTATGTGTTTGAATGTGAGTGCTAGAACCAGTATCTCATCCTTATCTAGGCCGTATCCGAGTTCTTCCTCCACCATCATCTTGATCTCTATAGGCGTGAGTTCTTCGTCCATCTCTTCTATCTTATCAGCTACGGCTTTACAGGCATCTCTTGATTCCTCAAAAAGTTCTTCATTCATTTTACCAACTATATAGGAGATTTTCTTGTTGAACTTATTTATAGTTTTCTTAAGAATATCAACTACCTTTTTAAAAAGCAGCGATCTCTTTTCCTTTGAGTTCAACTTTTCATTCCTCTTCGTTTTTAACGAAACCCTTTGACGCTATGACGTCGTCTATCCTGAGTATCATGTTGGTGACTTCCGTGGCGGATTTGATCGCCTGGTTCTTTACTCTGAAGGGCTCGACGATACCTTTCTCCACCATGTCGGAAGTAGTTCCCGAATCGATATCTATGCCGTGTTTTTTCAATCCTTCCTTCTGGTGGGCCGTGTTCAGATTCATGAGCACGTCGATCCCGTCCAAACCAGAATTTTGCGCTAATGTTCTTGGAATTATATCGAAACTGTCGGCGAAAGCTTCGAAGGCTATCTGCTCTCGTCCCTTGATCTTTGCGGCTTCTTCTCGCAGCCTATTAGCCAATTCTATATCTACCGCCCCGCCCCCGGGTAATATAGCTTTATCCTCTATCGCTATGGCCACGACTTTCAGCCCGTCTTCTAAAGCTCTTTCTATCTCATCGACTACGTGTTCCGTACCGCCTCTAAGGAGCACTGAGACGGCCTTTCCATCCCTCATACCTTCAACGAATGTCATGTTCGAGTCCGAAACTTTTCTTTCGTAGATCAGATCGGCGTGTCCTAGGTCTTCCGAGGAAAGGTCTTTTAGGTTGTTGACCACTTTTCCCCCAGTCGCTTTTGCTAGTTTCTTCATATCGGATTTACTCACATCCTTAAGAGCTGTTATGCCAGCTTTGGCTAGATAGTGCTGAGCTAGATCGTTAATATCCTTCTGGCAGATCAGCACGTTCGCACCGGAATCTTCCACCATGTTCACCATCTTCATTATACTCTTCTCTTCCTGATCGATGAACCGCTGTAGCTGGTCGGTGCTGGTGATCTCTATGGACGCGTCGACTTCGGTCTTTTTAACATCGAATCCATAGTTCAAAAGAGCTATCTTGGCATCTTTCACCTTTTTAGGCATCTTTTCGTGAAGCCTTTCTTTTTCTAGTACTATACCGTCGATGAGCTCTGACTCGTCGACGCTGGCACCCGTTTTCTTAAGAACCTTTATGTTATCTATATCGATATGGTGTCCTTCAACCTTTTCTTCTGCTATCTTCTTTACCGCCTTGAGCGCTATATCCGCTAGATGTTCCTTGTTTATCTCCACTGTTTTTCCCGTCATGGCGGTCGTTGCGATGTTCGTTAGTATGAGATCGTCGTCTATATCTATGGGGATCTTCAACTCGTCTAGTATCTCGGAGGCTTTCAAAGAGGCCAGCCTGTAACCGTTAGCTATAGTTGCGGGATGGATCTTCTCATCCACCAGGTCTTCCGCCTTATCTAATAATTCCCCGGACAGAACGACTGCGGATGTTGTTCCGTCTCCGCATTCATCTTCCTGGGTCTCTGCAATCTCTATCATCATTTTTGCGGCGGGATGCTCTATATCTAATTCCTTCAGTATCGTGACTCCGTCGTTGGTTATGACCACATCGCCGAGGTTATCCACCAACATCTTGTCCATCCCTTTAGGGCCCAAAGTACTTCGGACCGTTTCAGCTACCGCCTTTGCGGCGGAAATATCATTCTTTCTCGCATCTCTCCCTCTCATCCTTTCAGTTCCCTCACTGAGGATGAATATCGGTTGTCCTCTACCAAACACATAATCACCGAAGAGGATATGGGACCACTACTATATAAAATATTTTTTTGGGATTTTCACGATTTAAAAAATCAACTTTTCATCTTCCCCATACCTTTTTCCCCCTATCTAGATCCAACTTCTTCTTGTAATTTTCTTCAAACTTTCGGAGTTTCTTTTCGATGATCTTGATATTAGTGTCAAGTGGATCTATAATGAGGTAATAATCCGTCCAACTATCTCCCGGTTCTCTCTCAAAAGGAGGTATCTCACCCAGATCTTTCCCCAGATTTATCTCCAATCTGATGTTGGCCGAATCTTCGTTAACTTCTTTTTCGATCAAATCTTTCAGATCAGGGGATATCTCCAGCTCTATCAGATTCTCTATCAGGTCTCTTTTGACCTCGGTGATCTCTTTGGTCCTGCCCAAGGGTTTGTCTATTTTGTCTTCCTTCTCTTTTTTCTCAGTCCGTTTTTCTTTGTCTACCTCGTCTTTTTCTTCTTGCATCTGTTTCTTGTCTTCTTGCACCTGTCTCTTGTCTTCTTGCAATCTTTCCTCCTCTTTCTTCACTTTCATCTCTCTTTCCTTGACTCCTTTCTCCCATATGTCTATCTCCTGCTCTTTCATCCGCAGTTCCTTTTCCTTTTCATCCAACTCGTTCTCTCTTTCTTTCAGTTCGTCTTTTTCCCATCGGATCTCCTGGAACAGATCTTCGATCTCTGCTTCTCTTATCTCAGAGCGTGTTTTCGATCTTTTCAGTTCAGACTCTTTTTCCATCAATCGATCTTCCTTTTCATTCAACTCCCCTTCTCTTTCCTTCAGTTCGTCTCTTTCCGATCGGATCTCCGCCTTTCTTTTTTCTAACTGTCTCTCGGATTCGTCTAACTCGTTCTTTCTTTCTTTAAGTTTAGCTTTTTCTGATGAGATCTCCTGGAACAGATCTTCGATCTCTGCTTCTCTTATCTCAGAGCGTGTTTTCGATCTTTTCAGTTCAGACTCTATTTCCATCAATCGATCTTCCTTTTCATTCAACTCCCCTTCTCTTTCATGCACTTCTTTCAATTTTCTTTCGACGTCCTTTTCTTTTTCTTCAAGATTCTTTTCCCGTTCATCCAACTTGACTTCTTTCTTCCCCACTTCTTGCTCTCTAGAACTGACTTTATCTTCCCGGTCGTTGAGCTTCGATTCCCTCTTATCCTGTTTTTCCTTTTTTTTCTTCAGATCTTCTTCTCTCGCATCTAATTTTTCTTCTCTCCTCTTGGCTTCTTCTTCACGAGATCTGACTTTATCTTCTCTTTCTTTAAGCTTTGATTCTCTCTGCTTCAATTTTTCTTCTTTCTTGTTTAGATCTTCTTCCCGCTCATCCAATCTCCCCTCTCTTCTTTCGACTTTTTTTTCATAAGACCTGATCTCTTCTTCTAAATTTTTTATATCTGATTCTTTCTGCTTCAGTTTTTTATCTTCTTTCTTGAGATTTTCTTCCCGTTCATCCAACCTGACTTCTTTCTTTTCCGCTTCTTGTTCTCTAGAACTGACTTTGTCTTCCCTTTCTTTAAGCTTCGATTCTCTCTGATCCAATTTTTCCTTTTTCTTATCGAGCTCTTCTTCCCTTGCATCCAAGGATTCCTCTCTCTTTTTCGCCTTTTCTTCTCGCTTTTTTAGATCCTCTTCCAGTCTTTTTAGATCGGACTCTCTCTGATCTAGTTTTTTCTTTCTCTTGTCCATCTCGTCTTCGAACTCTTTTTTCTTCTCTTCGAAACTCTTTTCCTGCTCATCCAATTTTTTCTTTCTGTCTTCCACTTCATTTTTCATCTCGGATACGTTCTCTCTTTTCTCCCGGAGTTCTTTTTCCTTTTGAGCCAATTGTTCCTCTGATTTCTCTATCTTTTTTTTCCTTGAGTTCAGATCTCTTTTAAGATCTTCCAACTTCTTTTCTTTTTCCCGGACTTTTCCTTCCCTATCTTTCAGTTCGTTTTCTCTCTGGTCTAGGTCGAGTTCTTTTCCCTTGATCTCCTCTTTCTTGGTTTCCAGATCCATCTTCCGCTTCTGTAACCTCTCTTTATCTTCATCTAATGCTCGCTGTTCGTTGGAAAGCTCCTTCAGATCTTTTTGTAAAACTTTTTCTCTCTCATCCAGCCTTTCTTTTTTTTCTCTCAACTCGTTTTTCTTCTTTTCTAGTTCGTTCTCTTTTCTCCTGAGACCCTCTTCCCTATCATCTAATCTTCTTTCCCTCTCCTCGACATTTTGTTTTCTCTCCTCCAATTTACCCCTGATCTTATTCAACCTGGCCTCCCTCTTGTCCAATCCTAATTCACGCTCTTCGGATTCGTCTATATCTGTATCCATATCATCATACATATCTTCGGCAGGAGCCAATCTATCAACCTCACTAACTTATGAAAGTGATACTGTGTTCATTTTATAGAAAGGTTATGGTCTTTTAACTTGACTATCTCGTATCTTTGAAATAGTAGAGTCGGAAAACTTCAGACTTCCTGAAAAAACGATCTTCTCCTTAAAACAGCTTACCCCACGAATGCTCGAAGTTCCCGTACATCTCCCCTATATCTTCCTTTTCGAGTTTTAACGGATCCTCATCTGATTCAAAACTGAACTCCGATATCTCTGCGGGATACTCGTTATAATAAAATATCTGCTTCATCCCGAAGCGTCTTCTCTGCTCAAATCGCCAGAAAGCACGTGAATATGCCTTCAGAGTTATACTTATCTTTTTACCGTCCTCTTGACCTGTCACGTGAAAAGTCGGAAGACCTTTTTTCAATCCCTTTTTAATATCAACGGAACCGAACTTGTATTCTTTATCAGTACCCTTATGATAGAACAATATCGATCTAGAAAGGCTGATGTCGCCCCAATCTAGGAGCGATCTCTGATCTTTTTTAGACCTGAACATCTGCGGTCCGATGAACGGATTGAAGTATTGAAGGAAACTGCCGTCTTCACAGTGTACCAGACCCCAATACCATGGTGTTGCAGGTGCGTCCACACAAACTCTTTGGAAATAAGCGGTCCCTTTCACTTCTTTTCCGTCTATCCTACCGCTCAATTTCATACCGTAGATCTTCATTATATTGTATCCGTAATTTTTGGTGTTCCTCTTCTCTTTGTATCGATGTTCGCTTAGATAGTCGTTGAGAGGGGTCAATTCGAAGAAAAAATCGTTGTTTGGATCATTTATCGTTACAGTGTATCTATCCGGGTCTCCGGAAAGGCTGTATTCTTTACCTTCTATATCGGTCTTCAAGATACCTTCCTGGCCTCTCTTTTTGACCGAGATATTTGCATCTTCCAAGAACAGCGGATCCTTCATATCTTTACCGTCGTACCACCAGGCCGCCACCATACCTTCGAGGTCTAGATGGTTGTCGTCCCATCCAGGCATCTTATCCAAAGACCATTCTTTGTCCATCACCTTTATGAAATCGGTGCTCTTCGTAGACCACAGTATCATCAACTGCTTCGGTCTTCCAGGGTTTTTGGGATCACGTATAAAAAAGATCCACCACCACCAGTACCACGAATAGTTGTCGATCATATTGTCGACTTGTAGATCCCAAATATTGTTTTTGGTCTCGCGGTTCTTCCTGTTCATCTTTTCATTCTCGTAAAAGTACTTTACTTAACGTATTTACTGCAAATGAGATGTGATAGTTTATAAAAAACTTTGGCTCTTTGAAGTAAGAT
>PWHU01000035.1 GCA_003555395.1 Thermoplasmata archaeon | reverse complement strand
CTTTTTCCTACCAGTAATCCTCTTCCATTTCCATCTGGATATCGTCGTAGACCATCTCAAGGAGGAACTCTATATCATCGTGCTCAAATTCCACGTATCTTCCTTTGTTGTTTTGGACTTTAGCTTTCCACTCTTTACTGCCTTTGGTTATTTCTATCTCACATACGGGTTCTTCCATCATTTCTCACCCTTGAGGGAGAGGAAAGAAGACTTGTATAAGTAGTTTGGGAAGTCCTCTCTGTAACAAAAAATGTTGTTATGGGTCCTCCAATTTTTTACAGATATCACCAAGTTTGGAGCCTAAAGTGTTAATAGGAGTTTTTTGATAGGTCATACCCTATCTGTAGATGAAATAAAAAACAAAAAGAAGATGATAAACATGGCAGACGAAAACACCGTATTTATCGGTAGTAAAGAAACGATGAACTACGTTCAGGCGGTCATGATGCAGTTCAGTAGTGGAAGTGACGAAGTTGTGATAAAGGCGAGAGGAAGAGCGATAAGCAAGGCAGTAGACGTTGCAGAGATAACCAGACAGCGATTCATTGAGGAAGCAGAGATAACCGACATCATCACAGAAACGGAAAAACTAGATAACGATGAAGGCGGGACGACCAACGTTTCCTCGATAGAGATAACTCTGAGTAAGTAGAGATACTTCGAGGACAAAGGAGATCACAGGAAAGATTCTCTTTTTGCTTAGACTCAGGTATTTTTTTGTCTATTCTTTTTTCTCTACAATTTCAGGAAAACTTTTTCTCTCTTTTCTTTTCTCTATCATCCTGCTAAATTATCATATTTGCATCATATACATTCAGAGGACAAAAAATTACCATGAAGTTCATTCGAGTATTCTAATATGCTTCAGATCCTCCCATTTCTGCAATACTTTTTCGGTATCAACGTACTCGTGAATGCACATGATCACAAAGCAAATACAACCCACTATGACCCCTACAACCCCTGCGGTTTTTAAGCTTAAAAAATCGGTTTGAAAAGCCACTCCTTCGAGTGTGCCGTAGACGAAATGAGTGATCATCAATGTAGCAAGTGTAACGTAAGTAGTACTGAAAAGAAGTCTTGCGTCATAGGTGAAATACCTTTTTCCACTCATTTTTGAAAACAAATATACCCAAGGAGCAAGCACTGCAGTGACGAGATATCCTCCTGATGAGCCTATTATGAAGGGATCCAAAGAGTTATGGTTCAAGTTAATTATGGTAACTCCGATACCCTCATCACCAAATTCAGGAATCGCCGTATATTCATATCCTAATAAATGGGCGGCCATCATGTGCCCCAGCTCGTGGATTATGACAGTTAAGACGAAGGATAAGAGGCCGAAAACTCCTAAAGATATGGCTAAACGTCTTTTATTTTTAAATAATCCTTTTATGGGCTCAAGAAGTTTGATTATGATTGACTCCATCATATGATATTTTCTCCTACTTGGCTTTCATTCTCTATCTTGGGAGTATTAGCCTGTTCGCGCATCTATTCCTACGTCTATATTAGTCTTTGCTTTTCCCTGTGTGTTTTTACCAAAATGATCAGTTGCCTTCCCTCTTCAAGTTTTGGCACGGTCTCAAGAAAAGATATCTATACCTCTGCTCATCAATCTTCTGCGTACAGTTGAGTATGCAACGTTATACTTTCGCGATATCTCTTTCGGGCGAAGACCTTCATCGTACAGCTCAACCCATTCATCGACCACTTTTTCCGGGATCCTCTTCCCGGCTCCACGAGTATCAACATTCCGCTTGTTTAATCTTCCCGATACTGTGCTCATGCTCACGTCATATTTTTCTGCTATCTCCCTTTGAGTCTTCCCGTCTTCGTACAGCTCGACCCACTCGTCCACCGTCTTTTTTGGGGTCCTGGGTGTTCCGCTAGTTTTGACCCCTCTATCCTTCAATCTAAGAGAAACGGTACACTGCGAGACGTCGTACTTCTCCGCTATCTGATTCTGCGTTAGACCCTCTTCGTACAGTTCGACCCACCGATCTATGGTCTCCTGCGGGATGCCTTTGGGCCCTTTACCGACGTTTTTGAGACCTTTTTCTTTCAACCTGTTGGCCACTGTCGCTGGGGATACGTCGTATTTATTCGCTATTTTCTTCTGCGTTAGGCCGTCTTTGTAGAGTTCGACCCATTCCTCCGCCTTTTCCTCCGGATCTTCCAGCGTTTTTCTGCCTACGATACCCCTTCCCCTCAGTTTACTGGATACCGTAACTTGAGTCACGTCGAATTTCTGGGCTATCTCTGATTGAGTAAGACCTTCCTCGTGCAGTTCGACGAACTGATCGACCACCTTCTCGGGGATTCTATTCCCCTGACCCCTGATTTCGACATCTCTTTCGTTCAACCTCTCGGATACAGTGCTGACACTAACGTCGTACTTCTCTGCTATCTCTTCTTGGGTTTCGCCGTCTTCGTACAGTTCGATCCACTCGTCTATGGTTTCTCGTGTGATCCTTCTGGGGTGATCGTCAACTTCTAGATCCAGTTCTTTCAATCTTCTGGATACCGTGGTTGGTGTTACGTCGTACTTTTCCGCTATCTTCTTTTGAGTCATGCCATCTTCTAGTAGTTCGACCCACTCCTCCACTTTTTCCTCCAGATCTTCCGGCATCTTTTGGCCCAGGATCCCTTTTTCCCTAAGTTTATTGGAGACAGTTGGCTGAGACACGTCGAATTTTTCAGCAATCTCGGATTGGGTGTGCCCCTTCTCGTAGAGTTCGACCCACTCCTCTATCTGTTCTTCAGAGATCTCATTTCTTCGTACCTTGATACCGATTCCTTTTTTCCTCAGTCTATAGGATACCATACTCTGACTTACGTCGTATTTTTCCGCTATCTCTTCTTGAGTCATGCCTTCTCTGTACAGTTCGGCCATCTCATCCGCTTCGTCCATTTGGTCTGCCTCCGAGATCTGTTTTGTGATCTAGTTTGTATTGAAATCTAGGGAGTATATATGATTATTTGAAAGGTTTTGTAGGGAAAAAAGGAGGGAATTTGTTGGTTGGGGGTTACAACATATTTGCTAGAATCAGCAGGTTGTTGAGAGATGCAGCTCCTCTTAGGAAGCAGTAGACGGTTAAGGGAAGGTGTTGATATCTGCCTTCGAGCTTTTTTGCCGAGGCGTAGGTGAGAAAAGCGATGAGCAAGAGCGATAAGATTGTGTTGATCAAGAGGAATAGGGTTGGGCCAAACTCTGTGAGGATTGGGCGCATGAACGGATTTCCCTCGATGTAACCTCTCCCGTGGAGGATGTAGGTGGTGTAGAGGTCCAAGGCGGTTAGGAACAGGCTAAGGGAGATGAGGGCGGTATATGCCTTGTGTTTTTGGATCTGTTCCGGTAAGTTCATTGAAGATGGAAAGAGAGAGGTAGGTAAATTGGTTTTGGGAGTCTTCACTTTAGAAGTAGCTGGAGGATCTGAATAGAAATGTCCTAACAGCCCAAAAATAATAAAGTTCAGTAGAGCATCTCGAACCAGCGGAAGATGATGATCAAGGATGAAAAACATTCAAGAATGATCCAAGAATATATTACGTGGAGAAGAAAGATTCTAGAGTTGCGCTTGAAAAAACAGAGAGATAAAGATGAAAAATATATTCCTTCTTCTAGGAAATTAAAGTTCCAAACTGAGGTTCCTTACAATCATTATGGAGACAGGGGTTTTATCGATCTGATTATGACTACAATGAGACAGGGAAAAATAGAAAGGAAACACATGATCGAATTCAAGACTGAAATCAGGGATCTAGGCGAAATGCTAAGACAGTATAAAAGAATGAGGAGATATTATCCTGAAGACGATCAAGATGATAAAGAAAAATGGTTTAATGGGGAGAAAGGGTATATTTCTCTCTTGGTTGTAAAAAACAATAAAGAAAATAATAGAATATTGGTTGAGAATAAAGATTACATCGGATCGAAAATATTCTCTAAGATAAGGATCTGGGATCCGGAGGATAAAAAAATCACTTTTGGAAAAGAACTTTTAAAGGATCTTGATGAATGATTAATGAGTTTTACTTTGTATCTTGGAGGTTGTTTATTTAGGATGGTTAGAAAGAAAAGGTTGAGTTGTAGAAATCTTTATTGAGACCGATAATATAAATATAAGGGCTGTGATTAAGGAGTGATGGTCAGAAGAGAAAAAATTTATTTAGTAACAGATGGAGCCTGTAGGGATAATCCAGGTCCAGCTTCTGTTGCATATGGTATCTATAGTTCAGATTGGGATAAACTAGAAGAAGACGGGGAGTATATAGGCCAGGCTACGAACAACGAGGCGGAATACAAAGCGTTGATTTTAGGTCTCGATAGAGCAACAGAATACTGTAGAAAAGAAATTGAGCATTTTACAGATAGTCAGTTGGTAGTGAATCAATTGGAAGGAGAATGGGCGGTAAAAGCACCAAATATGAAAGAATTGATAGAAGAAGTATACAAACATGAGCAGTATTTTACCTGCTGTGACCATAAACATCTCCCAAGAGAACATAAACACATAGAAAAGATTGATGAGTTAGCAGACAAAATCTTAGATGAAAAAGGGTTTTAAAGCGAGATCCACCTCTAATTTCTGGTGTTTCACTCGTACTCTTCCGGATACTCCTCCTTCATACTTTTACCTTTCAGCACCATCAGGATAAAAAGGGGTATCATAGATCCAAAGAGAATAGTGGAGTGAAGGTACGCTCCCTGCAGAAGGTAATGTGCTGCGAAGATCAGGAAGATGATCAAGAGGATGAAGATGCTGGTGAGCTGAAGGACGTCTTTTTTGAGGGACATCATGTTAATTTTTATTTACCTAATGTTAATATCTTTTGTTTGCTAATAAGTTCATAAAAGGTCCGCCGGGGTGATTAGTCCAAGTGTTCTTCCGTTCCTCTTGATCAAAACGGCTCGATGTGTGTTGAACATATCAGTAAAGTCCTCTTTTGGAGTGTCGTACGGTATTACCGGTAAAGAGTGTAGCTTCATCGATCGTATGGGTTTCTCTCTATCCTCTTTTGATGCTATGTCAGTGCTAGTTATGAGTCCAATGTAGTCATTGTTGCGTTTTACAGGTAATTGGGAGAAATCATTATCCTTCATTATCTCGGCGGCCTTCTTTATTTTGTCTTCTACGTCTACCGATACTATGTCTTCGTTCATGTAATCTCCTGCCCTACTGTTCTTTTTTTCCTCAAAAGCGTTGTAGATCTTACAAACGTTCTCGTAGTTCGGGATGTTATCCCCTCTTTCCAATTTTCCGACCAAAGATTTTGAAACGCCTGCTCTTTCTGCTAGGGTCTTTTGAGACCACCCCAGCTCTCTTCTCTTTTCTTTGATCTTTTCCACGAGTGTATCATATTTAGGCAACATGTTATCGGCTCTAATTCGATTTTTTTACGCAAGAATATTGATAAAATATGAACTATATGTAATTTACGATATGCATGAAAGGAAAAAACAAATTCGGCTGGGTAGGTAAATCGTTCAAAAAGAGGGTTGTGAAGTATTACGGGTGTAACATCGTCTGGGGTAACGCACCTAACATGGCTCTGGTAAGCATCCACAACCACGGAAAAAAGTGGGGTTTTAAACCTGTGCCTCACTCCGAGTTTAGGGGGGAACTTCAGGGCCTTGGCTTTGAAGGTATAAGAGAAGCTAGCCGTATAGGTAGGGAAAAAAGGGACTCTAGGATAAAGAAGGTAGTTTCATTGATCATACATGGTGATGAATTGAAAAAGAACAAAGAACGTGATCCAATAGACGTGAACTACAATTACAAGAATTTGAAGGAAAGGAAGGAAATTGATCTAGAAAAAGAGGCTGAAGAGAAGATCCAAGAATGGATCGAAGAATGGGAAAAACGTGAGCTCAGTGGTATCGTAGAGGCAAATAAAGAGAAGGTCGCAAAAGGAAAAAGTTTGAGGAAGTCTGAGGAGAGAAGAGATTTTAAATCCGATCTACAGGCATTGATAGGTTATTTTCTTTTCTGGGAAGAGGAAGACTATGAAAATGAGATTGGTACTATCAACATTGGGCTCAAAGATCAGCTCGAGAAAGAGGAGTTCGATGTAGACCTTCAGAAAGCGTTGAAGGATATAGGGGAGATCTATCGAGAGGAGCTAGAGATAGATAAAGCCCGAGAGGGCAGGTGGAAACTTACGGGTAAGAATGGAGGAAGTGCTCTAAGAAGAGAAATAAAAAAACGTTTTGTAGAAGAAGATGATGATGTCCTCCGGGTTTATGAACCTGTAGAAGTGGAGAAGAGAAGCGTCGAAAAAAAGGTAAAGGTCGGGGGCGATAGTGAAGAACTGGAGTTTTCGAAAGATTTCGACGGTTGGAGCGAAAATGGAGTCTGGAAAGAAAACGGTGGGGTCTCTGTAGTGATAAATTTTGTAGATTACAAGGATGATAATATAGAAAAAATGCTCCACAGATGTTTTAGGCTGTATTCCCTGAGATTTCTAGAGGACGAGTTGAAGTTCGAGTTCGAAGGAGGTAGCTGACCAGAGGACGGAGGAGTTTGGTTAGAACTGGAGTAAATGATTGTTCCATGCGTCTAATGCTGAAAAAGTTTAAACAATTCCGCCAACCCTTTAAATAATGTTTCAGTCTATCAACACCAATTAACACCATTAATATTAAATAAGAGGAAGAACATTACCTAGTGATAAGGTGTATAAGATGAAGGTAGGAGAGATGTTGGCTGAGATGGATATCGAAGACATACCGCAGGCATTGGATCTGCTGAGGAAACACGCCAAGGGTACTTTCAACCAGGTAATAGAAGAGAATTCCACCTTCGCCGTGGAAGTGGGCGACCAGGGAAGAGTGACGATACCGAGCGCGGAAAGGAGAAAGCAGGACATAGAGAAAGGAGACCTCGTGCAGGTCTACGTGAGAAAGATAGAGGAGGACTGAAACCGTGCCTCGGGGGCGGGCGGGTAAAAAATACGCTCCCTTTTATCCGTTAAAAGGAGGTTACAAGATCAAAAACGAATCTGTTGCTCCGGATCGTTGGAGGTCTTTCGTGGATAAGATATTGAAGTTTTACGGCTCTAAGCTGAAATACGAAAAAAGAGGGCTGATCAGGGATGACATGCACGTCAATCACGCTGCCAAGCCAAAGCTTGAGAGAGAATTAAGAGATCTCGGTTTCGGTGGTATAGAGGAAGCGGTTGACATGTCTGGAGAGGAGAGAAACGAGGTATTGAAAAAGATCGTGGCGCTGATGATGCACAAAAAGGAGAAGATAACTAATCCTATAGAGCGGGATTACCAGTACGAAGTGCTGAAAGAAGAGGTGGATAAGGACCTGGAAAAAGAAGCCGAAGAGCAGTTATTTGAGTGGAAGAAGGAGAGAAAAAAGAGAAGGATAGAAGAGATCGTTGAAGAAAGTGAAGATGAGTGGGAGATGGGGGACGAATTAAGGCGAGCTTCGGTAGAAAAGCAGTCTACAAAACAAAAATTTCAAGCCCTGATAGGGTACTACCTTTTCTGGCAAAATGAAGATGGTGAGATGGAATTGGGCGTCATCGATCCGGAGTTCAAGGAACAGCTGGAAGAAGGTAAGACCGATATATACTTGAGAAAGGCGTTGAAGGATATCGGCAAAGAACTGAAGGAAGACGTCGAAATTTGTAAAGTCGATGAAGATGAGTGGGAGTTAATCAGAGAAGTTCTCGGTTCTCAAAAGAGATTTTATAAGATAGAGGAAATGAGTGAAGGTTTGAGGGTTTTCGCAAAAATAGTACCTGCTAAAAAAGACATTCTCAAAGAAGTTGTTCTGAAGGTTCCTGTAGAAAGAGGTCCGGAGCTTGAGTTTCTAAAAGAATTCGAGAAGTGGGATGAGATGGGATCATGGGAGGAGAGAGGCGAGCTCAAGATATGGCTACAGTTCAAGGACTACAGCATAGAGTCAAAAAAGGGGCTGTGTGAAAGGAAACTGAGAGAGTACTTGAGGCTGTACGACGCCTCTTACCTCGATGAGACCATGATAGACTTTAGGATAAAGGAGCTGGTAAAATGAATAAAAGAGAAATCGAGAAGGGTTTTTCTGCTCGTGAAGAGATCGAGATGATATTACAGAGATTTTGCAGAGGAAGGGAAGACAAAT
>PWHU01000052.1 GCA_003555395.1 Thermoplasmata archaeon | reverse complement strand
TGTCTAGATCGTAGATACCACAGTTGGGCCCAAGTGCCCAGACGGATTCGTATTCCAAAACACCAACTGGATCTTCTCCGTCTTCTTTTGTCCATATCTCAGAGCACTTTATGATACAGCTAGGGCTACACTTGTGTGACTCTACACCTCCTCTCTTTTTTATCTCTTCGGCTTTCTTCTCACCAGAAACCTCAGCGGACATATCGTCGCTGCCCGCGGAGAAGTTCCGTTGGGGTAGACCTCCACTCTCGTTTATTATGTTTACCAGAACGGAAGTCCCGTATGTATATAGAGCCCCATCTTTTTTCGTGACGTCGTGTTCAGCTAAGGCTTTAGCTAGCTTCTTTTTACCTTCCTTGAACGTTTCTTCATCTTTTATCTCGATCTTGTTCTCCCGGGGCTCCTCGGCCACTACGAATTTCAGACCTCTTGAGGCCATGACCGCACCGAGACCTCCTCTACCAGAATATCTAGAAGACATACCTTCCGGATCTGTGTAAGCGATACCTGCGTTGGAAGCTCCCATCTCCGCAGCTATACCCGCTCCTGCGATCTCGATGTTCTCTCCGAATTCTTCGTGGAGTTCCTGGTAGGCTCGGTAAAGCCCCTTTCCCAGCCACTCACTAGCATCTACAAGTTCCTCTCCGTTTTCATCCAGCTTTAAGAGGTAATACTTGTCCTTTTCCGCTTTTCCTTCCACTATTATCGCTTTTATACCTTTTCGAGCTATGGCCCTGGCGAACGGAGTCCCCGCATTCGATTCTTTTATGCCTCCGGTCAGTGGAGATTTTCCTCCTGCAGATAGTCTTCCTGAGTTCGGGGAGCCTGTTCCCGTTACTATGCCCGGGGCAAAGACCAATTTGTTTTTCGGGCCAAGGGGATGAGTTTTTGGTGGAACTTCATCCGCTACGATCTGTGAAGTCAGTGCTCTACCGCCTAGCTTATCGTACTTTTCTGGTACGTCTTCCCTCTCTATCTTTAATTCGTCCATATCTACTCTCAATATCATTTCAGACATACGTTCATCACCATTCTACATATTGAAAGAGGGCATTATTTATATCTCTTTTGCCCGATGAGAATTTTCTCCTAAATACGAACAAAATGATTTATAAAGAAGTTGATACTTTAAAAGAGCAGGTGTTGAGCAGTTGAAGATCGAGATCAAGGAAGAACCTTGGGATCTGTTGTTCGTAGGGGTGGCAACAGCTTTACTCATAGTCACTATAGCTGCAGTGCCTGACAGCACATTAAGAACGATCCTCGGTCTTCCGTTCATTTTGTTCTTTCCGGGATACGTTTTGATATCTTTCCTCTTTCCAGAGGAGGAACCTTTGGATAAGATAGAGAGGATAGCTCTATCTTTTGGGTTGAGCATCGCGATAACTCCATTGATCGGACTACTTTTGAACTACGTATGGGAGATCAGTCTTTTTCCCATCCTTTACGCGCAGTCTATGTTCATAATCACCTTTTCTTTCCTAACTTATCTTAGGAGAACCACCATCCCTAAGGAAGAGCTATTCACTATTGAGTTCGAGATCAATCCACCTGATTGGCAAGATTATGATATGATCGATAAAGCGTTGGTGATAGCTACTATAGGTCTGCTGATAGCTTCCGGGTCTTTAGCTTATCACATAGTTACGACCCCGAGGACGGGAGAGAGATTCACAGAACTCGGTCTCCTTGGCCCAGAAGGCATGGCCGATGATTATCCAAACAACCTGACCGTGGACGAAACCGGTAACGTGATCGTCATGGTCAGAAATCGTGAACACGAGACGGTAAATTACACCCTAGCTGTAGGTCTTGGTGATGTCGAGAATAACTATGAAAATATGGAAAGACTAGATGAGATACCTGAGGATTTCAACCTGAGTCTTCCGAGAAATAACACTTACAGATACACCGAGATAACTTTGGATCATGAGGAAGAATGGAGTCAGTCGGTAAATTTTTCAATAGACGAGACAAGAAACGAGCCTTACAAGGTCAGTTTCTTTTTGCTAAGAGACGGGGAAGTATACAGGAATACTCATATCTGGGTGGAAATCTGGGAGGGATAGCTTGAGTGAAGTGAAAGGGCTTGAGCTCAGCGACAGAGGAAAATTTTTACTGTTGGCACCTCTATCTCTTTTCGCCTTGAGCGTTTTACTCCGGGAGCCTTACATCGCTTTAGCCGGCGTATCTCTTTTCTCCATTTTTCTTTATGCTAGATATGAAGCGAACACTCTAGACTTAAAAGTTGAAGATAAAATACCCAAAGGCAACAAGACCGTTGACGAACCTCTGAAGGCAAAACACCATATAATGTGTGACAAAGATCTACCTATCGAGGTTTTCTCCCGCCCCAATAAAGAATTTGAAGTTGTAGAAGAGGACTGCTTTCTAGAAAAAAAGAAGATGTGGACTAATTCGCACTTTTCCTACAGGATAGTTCCAAAGAGTAGAGGTTACCAGGAGATAGGAAAGATAAAGATATCTCTCTACGACTCTTTTAAGCTCTATAAAAAATCGATAGAACATGATGTTGATGAAGAGATCATGGTAAACAGTTCGAAAGAGGCTATCAAAAAGGCCAAAAAATATGCGAAAAGGACTCACACGGAGGAGTTCGTGAAAAGTTCCATAGAGTTCACATCTACATCCAACGAATTCGAAGGTATCAGAGAATACCAACCGGGGGACCCGCTCAGAAACATACACTGGAAGTCCCTCTCTAAATTTCAAACGTTGATGACCAAAGTTTATGAAAAATTATCTCCCGTCGGTACTCATATCATGTTGGACTGCTCTCCGTCCATGAGAAGGAGGCTGCCCGACGGTACCACAAAGCTGGAACAAGCGATCTACGTCTCTCTGGAGATACTAAAAAATTTTGAGATACTCGGACACGACATAGGGATGACGGCTTACGGTCATAAAAATGTATATTTTCACCAAAATCTCAGTGGCGATAGAGTGGCTTTCAGAAGACTGTACGAGAAGGTGAATTCACTGCCCGGTATGATCGATCAGAACGAGATGACGCTCGATAGATACCAGGATGAGTTGGATTTTTCATCCTTAGATGATAGGGAAAGACACTTCTCTGAAAAACTAAGCGAAGTGGTTACCGGGGTAAGGCAGGATCAAATAGCTGGTGTTCTTTCGGCCTTAAAACAGTTAAGTAGTGCCAGCGAAAAGAAAAAGCTGGTGATCATCATCTCTGACTTAGAGATGAACCCCCAGGCTACAATAAAGTCTATAGAGCATTTGAAGGAGATACAGAACCTCGTTTGGCTCGTGGTTCCTTTCAGCCCGTGGTACGAAGTCGAGGATGTAGATGAAGAGGGGCTAGAAAAGGCTTACATGGAGTACGAAAAGTTGGAAAACATCCTGCAGAAGATAAAAAAATTGGAAACATCTATATTCGAACTCCATCCGGGAAAAGAGGGTTTCATGATACTTGAAGAGAGGAGGGAAAAGAGAACATGACACGCACCGTAAACACTGGTAACAAAAAAATATCCGACGGCAAGCATGTATCAGTGCACATCATAGGGACTCTACTGGTTCTTTCCGCACTCTATTATTCCACCGAGATCTATTCTTTAGCTGCGGCCATACCTGTAGTTTTTGTATCATTCAGCATTTATAGAGATTGGGATTGGGTCAAGATGCCCGCATTGTTTGCCGCGACGATCTGTTTTTCGTTCATCCTTTCTACAGAATCCATGGCTGAAGGTATCCCTCTTTTGATATATTCTATCATATTCGTCATACCTCTAGCATCATACTGGATTTTGATTTTGAGCCTTGAGATCGATCTGAGAATAGAGTGGAAAGGCATCTTCATAGGCGTGTCTTATCTCGGCTTAGTGTTGCTCCTTTTTTATCTGGTCCCGTCTCTACTAGGGATATCCGAATTTGTTCTGTCACCAGACAATAGAGCGCCTCAGGCACTTTTGATGGTCGGTTTCGGATTATTGTCGATGGTTCCTTATCAGATAATCTTAGAATTCAAGAACCACTTTTAAAATCGCCTTTTGGCGCCTCTACCTTATTTTCTACTATTTCATCCACGACTTCCTTCTCGGTAAGATCTTCTAATTCCGCTTCTACCGATAATATCAAACGGTGAGGCAGTACTTTTCCCCCCACTACCTTCACATCGTCAGGGATCACATAATTCCTGCCCTTGATGATAGCATATGCTTTTGATGCGTATAGAAGTTGTTCTCCGGCCCTCGGACTCGCACCGAGTACAAGATTCTCCACGTTCCTGGTCTCCAATATGATATCTCTGATGTATTTTATAACATCATCCGAGACGAACACGTTTTTATGCAGCCCTTTGATCTCGTGACCTAGATCATTTCCCACTTTTTTCACTTTTCTCAGTTGGTCTTCTGATTTTATTTTTTCATCTTCATTTTTATTCTTCAACATGTGGAGTTCTTCTTCAGGGGATATGTAACCCATATCGCTCTTGATCATGAACCTATCGAGTTGAGCTTCCGGCAGTGGATAAACTCCTTCGGTCTCTATAGGGTTTCTAGTCGCTATCACCAAAAATGGGTCGGGTAGACGCAGAGTTTTTCCCTCTATAGTGACCTGTTTTTCCTGCATGGCTTCTATCAGAGCCGATTGAGTCTTTGGAGGAGCCCTGTTGATCTCGTCGGCCATCAGTACCTGTGCAAAGATGGGGCCTTTCCTCAATTCGAATCCGCTGTTTTGCTGATCGAAGTAATAATGACCGGATATATCCGCGGGAAGCATATCCTGGGTGAATTGTATCCTCTCATAGTCAAGGCCCACTGCTTTGGTGAAGACCTTGATCATGGTGGTTTTCGCTATTCCAGGTACGCCTTCAAGCAGTATATGGCCTCCTGTGATAAGACAGATAATAAAATCATCTATTACATCGTCGTATCCTACGATCACTTTATTGACCTCTTTTCTCACCTGATCGAGCTTATCTTTATATCCATCGACTTCGGCCAAATTATTCATCTCCATCTTTAGTTTCGATAAATCGGTCGTTTATCATCTGAAGCTTCTTTTTATCCCAGTCGGGATGCTTATTTAAGACTTTTGTGAGAGGAGCTTCTTTAGAGTCCTCTCGTGTAAAGAAAAGTAGCGACTTTTGGCCTTTTTCTATGAATATCTTCTTGCCTTCAGGAAAGAGCATGAATATGGATACTCCTATGCCAACAAATATCATGAAAGCGGTGGTCGTCCGACCGGGATAATTTCCCGTGTATATCACCCTGTGTACAAAATCCATCTCCCTCTTGCTTTCGTCGAAGATGATGTTATCTCTACCCCGCGAAAGGTACCCCAACATATTCTGGATCAGCACTTCGTTATCCATCCTGTCCTTCATGGAATTGATGAATATACTGGGATCCGATACAAGTATCAGTTCGCCTTCGCCGTAATTTTCCACAGTGATCAGAGGATACTGCCTGTGATGTTTATCTTCGGAAGGTTGTTCCCCTTCACCTCTTTCATCCAACCAAGAGGCCCTTGAGCTGTTGAGAAGTGAAGTTGCATGCTCGCTTTTATCCACGGCGGTGGGACCGTTCAGCATGACGTGAGATACGTTCTGGGTCAATTCGTGCTCTCTCACGTCGTAGGCTACACCGAAGTGCGGTTCTTTATCGAATGCTAGGTCTAAAAGAGGATCGGTGTGAAAAGTCGAATTCGTTTCTAGACCTTGAAGGAGGGAATTTCCGCTGCCAAAATTGTCCGCTAGTAATAATCTACCTCCTCTTTTTAAAAAAGAGTCCACGTAGTCCTTCTCCTGTTCGGTGAATTCCTGCTTAGGACCTATGATCAATATGCTGGTGTTATCTGCTTCTACGTCGTATTCTGTGAGCTCCCTCTGTGTTATTTCGGTTCTACTCCCTTCAGCCAACTCTATGTTAGGTGTGAACCTACCCATCTCTGCAGTTCTTACCGCCAAGTTGCTGCATCCGTTCCATCCTGGGTTATATATGCTGAAGTCGGTGTCGTTCACCACTAATGGGGCTGAAACCGACATGAAAAAGATGAGGGCGAAAATGCTTACGACTACGATATATATCGTGACTTTTTTCATGTTCGGCCTCATAACAATTCCTCCTCGATCTGCTTTAAAGAAGAGTTGAAACTCTGGAGATCCGAAGAAACGATTGACTGATCGGTGAAAAGTGCCTTCTCAAATACTAAAGTCATATTCCTTATCTCATCTTTCAAACCTGTTTTTAAGACGAGTTCTCTCTCCAGTTCGCGGTGTGTCTTTCCCTTTTTCACTGAGATCAGACCTTCAGAATCCAGTTCATTCAATAATTTTCCATAAGCTGTTGAGACTTCACTCTTTGAGTCGGCCTGTAAGGAAGATATCTTTTTTCTAGTGATCTTTTTTCTTTTCTTTTTGGTGGATGCGGCGGAGAGCTTTGAGGCGGGTTCTCTTCTGAGCACCGAAAGGCCTTCGTCTTTTTTCCAAAGGAATAAAGTTGCGACGAGACCCATCACTATGATCATGATCAAAATAAAGCCTTTGATGCCGATATCTAGGGGGTCTATCAATGGGTCTGGTTCTTCAGCCACTAGGTCATCACCGATCTCTATCTCTTCAGAGGTCGATTCTCTAAACATCAGATCTCCTTCAAAATGCGCATAGATCACGTCGCCGGCTTCGATGAGATCAAGAGGCAAACTGAAATTATAGTAGCCTTCTGAATCCGTTGTTGTAACCCATCTTTCTCCATTAAGCTTCAAGACCACTTCCTTGTTTTCCAAACCTTCTTCGATCTCTGAAGACGCATTCAAAAGCTTTCCTTCGATATGGAGATGTTCGGTATCTTCTTCGTTCAGACCTATAGTTAGATGGGTTGGAATATTTTTATCGAAGGTGATCTGCTCGGATACGGAATACATGGTCTCGTTACCGAGGTAAGTGATCTCTATCGTGTTTTCACCCCAATCGAATGCATCGGTATGATATGAAAGGCTGAATGAAAAATCACTATGTTTCTCTATCTCTGTATTCGGTGTTGCGTTCAAATCGATCGTTTTAAAAGCTACTGGAGCTTCGCAGACGAAGTGGCCTTCTATACTAAAATTTTCATCGAAAAATTCCCCTTTTTCCTCCTCCAAATTCAACTTCATCTCCGAAGACCATCTGTCCGCTTTTATCATGTTCACTCCTGAAGTGATGTTCTGATCATCAGATTCGACTCTCAATTCTATTTCTTCTCCGGGAGCCACATGCAGTGGACCTTCCTCCGAGAATATGTTCCAAGGGATCTTTATATCGGCTCTATAATAGTTATTTTCTCTGCTTTCGTTCTTAGCCATCTCTTTTTCGTTTAGGAATATGGTCAGATTTTCCTGTCTGCTGAATTCTCTCGCAAGGTATATATCTAGGACCTCGGTTCCATCCCTGAATCGGCTTTCTATCGAATAAATATTCTTGGAATCGGCTCTGATAAGCCATTTTTCATTACCGTCCGTTTCTATTATATCGGAGTTCTCAAAAAGCGGGTGGCCATTCTCTTCAAATGCTTCGATCAAATCCTCCGGTATAGGATCCTCTTCCAGATACTGTTTGTATTCAGAATCCAAACTGAATAGATATCCTTCGACGTATACACCTTCGACCGGTATCTTCTCGCCGGGATGGACTATAGGAGGGGCTATCGCAGTCAGAAAAGCGGGTAGGCCTATCTGGGCCTCGGTCAAAAGGTCTAAGTATTCCCCGTATTCTTCTATGAGCTCTCTCAGGGCATCTATCCTTTTTTCCATCTCCGCAAAATCGAAAAGTTCTGCACCTGCTCTTTCCTCGATCTTATCTATATTCTTTTCAGCATCATCTAGACTATCGCTCATACTCCTTAGCGCCGCAGATGCATTCGTTATACCATTTTGTAGGTCGGGATAAAGAGTTTCTACGGTCTCATTTTCAGAGAGACTGTTAAAGATGCTTACGCCTCGGGTCATGTTCTGGACAAAACTGTGATGATTTTCAGAAAATAAAGTTAAATTTTCCGATAACTCGTAGAAAGGGATGTAGTAACGTCTAAGATAAACATAACTAGGGACGTCATATTCTATCTCATGTATAAGTTCCTTCACGTTGCTGAGGTCGGAATGGATCTGCTTCTGGGTTTTTTCTATAAGATCGAATGTCTCGTTGTTGTAATTCG
>PWHU01000162.1 GCA_003555395.1 Thermoplasmata archaeon | reverse complement strand
CTACTCGAGACCGGGCTGAGCGTTAGAGACGGAGAGATATACTGCAATGAGATCCTGATGTCCCCTGTGAGGATATCTAGAGTGATAGGTGTCGATAGAAGGACAGTCAAATCGACTATCAAGAGGATAGAGAATAATGAAGAGTTGTCCAAAATATATGAAAATCTCAAGGCTACCGCCTATTTTGGAGACGTAGCACAGGAGATAGACGCAGGTGTGATCGAGATAATACCGGTTTCCGCCGAAGAACCGGGTATAATCGCGGGTGTCACAAATATCCTCGCGGAGCTAGACGTGGTCGTAAGACAATGCATCACTCGAGAAATCGAATTCCATGAGGAAGGAAAGATCTTTATGATCACTGATAAATCCGTACCGATGAAAGCCGTTGAAAAGATCAATGAGGTCAACGGTGTAAAAAGCGTGACTATATATTAATATTGATTTGATGACAGATGATGATAATGAGAAAGAAAGGTTTCCAAGATTTAATATAGTATATATATGCTATAGTAAAACAGAATAGATAACATGTCTCGTATAAGAACGTCTTTAGCATTGGGAATGATTTGTTTGTTATTGGTGAGTACTTCGATATCGGCCGTAGAATCAGGTGAATCTTACGGAGATCTAAAAGAAAGCGTTCTCATAGGCCAGCCGTGTAAAGAGGATGACCAGTGGACTGAAAAAGCAGAGGAAGATTTTTTAGCAGATATAGATGATTGGGAACGTGATCCCATAAATATCAATAACAATTCGGATTTTGCCGACCAGGCGGAAGATAATAATTGGCCTGGAAATGGTTCGGAAGACAATCCGTATATAATCGAGGGTTACGAGATAGATGGCGGAGATCACGGCTATGGAATTTATGTGGGGAACGTTACAGATCATTTCGTAGTTCGTGATTGTACTCTAACAAATTCCACCCTAGAGAACGATGGATACTTCAGAAACAGTGGGATATATATCTATAACACATCTAATGGTCACATTCAAGGAAACACGGTAACAAACAACAGTATCGGTATTGTCCTAACAGATTCTCCGAACAATATGGTCGTGGTGAACGATATCATAGGTAACACAGAGGGCATGAATATAACACATTCCAGCAATAACGTATTGGGGGATAACCTGGTTTATGAAAACGAGCAAACAGGTATATCTCTAACTTCGAGCCATTCGAATGAGATCACCATGAATAATGTTTCTTTCAATCAAGGCGTAGGAGTTTTTTTAGAAGGAGGTGATGAAAACTCCATCTCTGACCACCGCTCTATAGGGAACGCTCAAGCGGGCCTAATATTTTTACAATCAAACGATAACGAGGTTTTGACTAGTACAATCAAAAATAATGGAGATGGGATCATCATGACATCTTCTGATGAAAACGTGGTGAAAAACATCCGTATCACTGAGAACGAAAATTTCGGCTTTAGACTTGATTCTTCAAACTCTAACCTCGTAGAAGATAACAACATATCTTTAAACGGCGGTAACGCTTTGCATCTCATATCCTCAGACCTTAATGTGGTCAATTACACTGAGATCCTTTCGAACGGCAACTACGGGATACATCTCGATAATTCCGAATACAATATGATATACCATAATAACTTGATTGATAATGATATACAAGCATATGACAACGGGATAAACAACGAATGGACCAATGGATATCCTGTAGGTGGAAATTACTGGAGCGATCATGAAGGACCCGATGAATACTACGGGGAAGATCAGAACTCGCCGGGTTCGGACGGAATAATAGACGATCCCTATCAAGAGATCGAAGGAGGAAGCGGTGCCCAGGATGATTACCCTCTCGTAAAAGATGTACCGACACCTCATATCAGGATTGAGAGTCCAGAGGAGGGCGCAAATCTATCGTCCAGCAACGTGACAGTGGAATGGACTCCCATGTATCGATTCACGGATACTTTGATATTCGAAGGCAGGATAGATCAGGAAGAATGGGAATACGTCGGGCAAAGTACACACTATACTTTTACCAAAGTAGATGTAGGTGAACACACGGTAGAAATAGAAGTCAGAGATCAAAAAGGAAACAAGAATAATGATACCATCGATTTTGAAGTTTACTATGAGGTAGCCGATATCGAGATTTCTCCCGATAGCGCGACGACTAGAGCAGGTAACAGCATCGTTTACGACGCTATTGGTTATGATGATGTCGGCGGAGAGATCGGTTTTGTGCCTGCCGAATGGACTATAGAAGAGGGTGCGGGCGGTAGTTGGGAAGACGACGTCTATACTTCCGAGATTGCAGGAAATTGGACTATAATCGGATCATATGGAGACATCGAGGAAAATGGAATTTTGAACGTAAGACCGGGTTTTGCGGACGGGTTCGAATTTGATATTATAGACGATCAGGTCGCCGGAGATTCTTTTGAAATACACATCACCGCCTTGGATGAATTTGGTAACATACCAGAGAACTACACGGGTGAAGCCGAACTCTCAGATGATACCGGCACTATCGAGCCAAATCAAACCGAAAATTTTACCTATAGTATATGGTCTGGTGAGGTGAGCATCACTCAAGCACGGGATAATATAACTATCAGCGCCGTAGATGGAAGAATTTTTGGCCAGAGTAATACATTCGATGTTGGGCCAGCCGTTTTAAATGAAGTTATTATACATCCAGACGAGAAGCAGAACATCACTGCCGGGGAGCAATTGAACTTTTCGGCGGCAGCTTACGATACGCTTGAAAATTTAATCACCGACGAACCAACGGACTTCAATTGGGAAAACACCACTGAAGAAGGTATATTCAATAAAACGGAAGAAGGAGAATACATGGTGCAGGCTGAATATGAAGGTCTGAGTTCCAATATAACTGTAGAGGTTGTGCCCGCCGAAGCCGCTTCCGTATACATAGAGCCAGGTGAGGATCAGACGATAACGGCAGGAGAGGAGTTAGAGTTCAGCGCTTTTGCTTACGACGAATTCGATAATTTGATCACCGGCGATGCAAAAGATTTCATCTGGACAGCCGAAGGAGGATTTATAGACGAAGGGCATTTCTATGATACGAGAACAGGGGAATACAGTGTTACAGCGATATTTTACGATGAAAGGGAAGTAAAATCTGAGCCTACCACCGTGACCGTCGAAGCTGACGACATCGATCAGGTGATAGTTGACCCCGCAAGAGATCGTTCTGTAAAGGCGGGAGAGATCATAGAATTCTCGGCAGAAGGTTACGACGCATTTGGGAACTTGATCACTGAAGACGATACTGATTTTACATGGGAAAATACAGATGATAGAGGCCTATTCCAAGAAGGTGTCGCGGGCGCATATGAAGTTAAAGTATCTTATCAAGGAGTTTCCGAGAGCCTCACCGTGACAGTAAAGCCCGGGCCCGTTGAGAATATCGAGATAGGTCCTGAAGAGGATCTCACGCTCACTGCAGGTGAGAAAATACAATTCTCTGCAGAAGCTTACGACGAATTCGGGAACTTGATCACCGGTGATGCGGAGGATTTCGACTGGGAAAATACGGATGAGAAGGGTCTTTTCGACAATACGGAAGCCGGAACTTATGATGTTTTCGTCTTTTATGACGACACGGTCTCCAAAAGTATTTCGGTGACCGTTGAGCCGGCTGAAGTAGTTTTTATCGATCTTGAGCCAGGTGATGATAAAACCATCACCTCGCCCGATACCATTCAATTCAGCGCACAAGCTTATGACGAATACGGAAATTTGATCACTAGCGAAACGGAAGATTTCAACTGGGAAAACACCACGGGTAGCGGTCTATTCAATAAAACTGAAGAAGGAGAATATCGTGTGAGAGCTTCATTCGATGGTCTAAAATCATCTACCGTTAGGGTTGAAGTTGAATGGAAGATGTACACCATCGAATTCGGGCCCATATTGGACGTTAACGGGGACCCTGTTAATGACGCTTCCGTTCATCTATCCTGGGAGAGAGGTGAAACGAGTTTGCAGGAAGCCTCGGAAGGGATATACGAATTCGATATCAAACTACCTAGACCTCCTGATGATATAGAGTTCACCGCGAGGATAGAGCATGAAGATATTTTAGAACCAGAATCTATAACTTTCGATGGTAACCAACACGGTGAAATGTTGATAGAGGATATCGGAGAGAAACCCGGAGAACCAGCCGGCGTGGGACCCGCCGTGATAGTGATATTGTTATTGTTCGTGATCATAATCATCTTAGCCGCATGGTTTTCTCTTAAAAAAAGCGGAGAGGTCGAACCGTTCCAAGAACTTGACCGAACTGATTTTGAAAGAGAAAAAGAGGAAGAGGACATCCTGGATCAGATAGACCGGGAGATAGAAGAAGAAAAAAAGCTGGAAGGGTCAAACGAAAAAAGTGGATAATAAAAGAAAGGCAGATTATCGTTTATCTGGGGAATCTCTTTGAAGGAGGCGGACCTCTCATCCTGCGTTGTTCTTCTATCTTCCTCGATAGACTGTCTGGGGGTTCGGATTCATCTTTCTTTCTACGGTATAAAAGTAATGCTATTATAACAGCAACAGCTATCAAAATCAAGATCCACCAAAGATGAGCTATTATGCCTCTTTTTTCAACAGTAATGGTCGAACTCGCTCTATCATCAGCGGTACGGATTTCGAGGTCGAACTCGCCGTCTTCATCAGGATTCCAGACGAATTCGTCTGTTTGTGTGTCACCAGATTCAAGAGTCAAATCGGATTTGGAACTCACATATTCTTCACCTACGTAAAATTCGATATCTTTCGTTCCTGAGAGATCTCCTTCATTTATGACTCTGAATTCAACGACTACCTCGTCGCCGGTACTAAATAGCTCGTCATCATCCGGCGTGAGAATCTCGACTACAAAATACGATTTACGGAGGAAAGTAGCTGTCAAAGATTTGTTTTCGTCAATTGTGATATGAGCGTTTGTCTCTTCGCCCATATGATCTCCTGTCCATCCTTCAAAAACCCAACCGTCCTCTGGAAATGCCTCCACCATCCCCTCTTCTTCATAAGGATATTTGTGTGTTCCCTGTCCGGGATAGGTGTTACCGTCTCCATCCACTTCGATCACGAGCTCGTACTCTATCCTTTCAAAGATGGCTGTGACTGACTTGTCATCGTCCATGATCATGGTTATATCTTCATTTGTTCCCTCGTAATATCCTCTCCACTCTACGAACTGCCAACCTTTTTCACGTCGAACCGTTAGTTCGACTTCGGTTCCCATAGGGTAGTTACCGGTCCATTCTGTATCCACGAACTCGTTGTCAACTTCGACTCCGCCTTCGCCCACTATCTCAACAGTCAAATCGAACTTTTCTATAAAGTGTGCTATCACGGATTTATCGCTGTCTACGACGATGGTTACCGTTTCCTGTTCCCTTTGTCCTTCAGGCACATCTCCTTCCCAGTAGCTGAACTGCCAGCCCTCGTCGGGTTTTGCTTCTACGGTAACTTCCTGCCCGTCAAGACGGATATGAGTATCCGGCTCAGGATCCGTCGTTCCTTCTCCTTCAACACTTACGGTGAACTCGAACTCTTCCAAAAAGTGAGCCGTGAGAGATTTATCTTCATCCATATATACGCTTATCTCTCTTTCCTCCTGCTCTCCGTCCGGGTAGTCTCCTTCCCAGTGACTGAACTGCCAGTCATCGGCTGGTTCAGCTGTTAATTCGATAGAGGTCCTGTCTGGATATTCAACGCTGTACGGGGTCTCCACTGCTTCGCCTTCGATCTCCAATGATCCGTGACCTTCTACATCTAAATTTAGTTCTCTGCTCTGTGCGAACTCCGCCGTGATGGTGTAATAATCTTCCATGGTTACCGTTGTTTGGGCCGAATACCGATCATCTATCGTTTCTATATCGCCGGTCCACTCGACAAAGAGGTGGTTTTCATCCGCCGAGGCTTCGATATCCACGGCGGTCCCGTGGTCGTACTCGAAGGTACCTTCAGCCGGCTGAGTCACTTCTCCGCCTACAGTCGAATCTATCGTGAGTTCATAAGTATCTATGGCGAATTCCGCGGTTATGGCGCAGTCATCTTCCATGGTTATGGTCGTGTGAGGCGAGGTGGGATCCGCTACAGTTCCTATGTCACCGTCCCATTCGACGAAATGATGGTGCTCGGCTGCCTCGGCTTCAAGAGTTACGACTTCGCCGTTATCGAATTCGTAAGTGCCTTCGCCCGGTTGGATCACTCCTCCGCCTTCCGTCGAATCTATGGTCAGGTCGTAAGAATCCACTTCAAATTCGGCAGTGATGGTGTAGTCGCTTTCCATAGTTATGGTAGTATCCGGTGAAGTAGGGTCAGCTATATTACCGGTATCGCCTGACCATCCAACGAACCGATAGCCCTCATCCACTTCTGCTACGAGATCTACTTCCGTACCTTCCATGTGATCGAAATTACCTTCACCCGGCTGAGACACTGCTCCTCCTGTTGTAGAATCTATCGTGAGTTCATAACCTTCTATGACGAATGCCTCGAAGGTCCAAGTAAAATCCAAGTCCCAGTATCCGTGCATACACACCCAATCATGCTCCCCTTCGGTTTTGATCAATCCTCCGTTCTCCACATTGGGAGCGATAACTCCAACGGGATAATTATCACCAGAGTAATCAAAAAGTTCTAACACCACCCAATATTCTTCATTTTCTATTTTGAAGGGGGCTTGAAGTTCCAGTTCTGTCCATCCCGCTCCATGAGCATCATAAACGTCTGTCGATGCTTGGTAAGGTGGATTTTCAGGCACGCCGTTATCATCCTCCGCGATGTGACCCCGGACATCGTCGGCGGCATGATAATCAAAGTAAGCCACCTTTGTAATATAATCTCCTACTTCATCTCCCAGGTCAAGTTTTATAGCCCCAGACCATTCGTAGCCGTCCCCTGTCCAACCAACTCCATCATCAGGATCTGCTCGCCAATTATCAGGATAAACCCACCTCCATTGATCTTCTGATTCAGGGTTGCTATGTATCATTATACTTCTTTCCTGTTGCTCACCTTCTTTAAGATAAGAATCTATTCGTTCTAACTCTTCATCCGATTCTGATTTTACTGTTTTCATCTCCTCTTCACTCATAGAATGACCGCTCCCAGTAAAACTCATAAATATCAACAAAGCTATCACTATAGGCATTACCAATCTTTTTCGGATTCGCGTGGAGGGCAACATCACCACCAAATAATGATATGTACCTAACAGTATAAATATCTTATCTATCAGCGAGTTATCATCGGCGATATCCCATAAATACTATATAGTATGTCACACATATTAGATATTGGTGTGAAAGATATGGTCAATGGACCTGGCCCCTGCAATATGGGATTGAGGTATCTTCGTCTGTTTTTGATAGTCGGTTTCACAGGGATCCTTATCTTTTCCGTATTTTTACCGCTGTTCTCAAGCACTGCTGAAGCGAGTTCTTCTGCGCCCTTAGATGATGAAAGTACATCCTTTGACCAGAATGGATTACAAGGATGGGTGGCGGATGTAAAGGAAGTACAGACTGCGGACATATGGCATTCGGAAGTCGATCCCATCAACGATGCGGACAATCCAGGTAAGGAACCTTTTGGAACAAATAAAACCACTGTTTATCTAAACCTTACCGCACGGGGCGATCCTAAGGAGATAATACAACCCTTCGATTGGGTGTCCTCCATGGATTCATCGGGAAGCATGGGGTGGAACGATCCCAACAATTATAGGATCATCGGTGCTCAGCATTTTGTTGATCTTGTAGAGGAGGACGTCGAAGGGTCTAGAGGAGCGACCATAGACTTCGACGCTTCCGCTCATCTTGTCAATGGCCGACATCTTACCGATGATTATGACGCTATAAGGAGTGATCTTGCCACTATAGGTGCAAACGGGGGAACTAACTTCTATGATCCGTTAGAAATTGCGTTAGATGAATTTCGATATCATGGCGATTCTAGTAGGCCGTGGTTCCACCTTTTCTTGACCGACGGTCAACATATCTATGATGACATCAATTTCTGGCCTTTGGTCGATGAGCATGCTGATGAAGGAATCCCGATATATACCATCGGCTTCGGGAATATAGATCAATATGTATTACAAGAGATGGCAGATAGAACGGATGGACAATTCCATTACTGCGAGGACCCAGCCGACTTGGAAGAAGTCTTCGAGGACATATTTGAGGAGATCTCATCGCTCGATGAAACCGCAGTAGAAGCTCCTCCAGGACATGACGCGATGATCAAAGAAGTGTTACCTCCCTACATCGAATACGT
>PWHU01000171.1 GCA_003555395.1 Thermoplasmata archaeon | reverse complement strand
CAGTAGTATTGCTAGAGCCACTACTACGATCATCGTTTTTCGTGTGTGCGGACCTTTATGATCATTTTTTTTCCTCATAATATCATACACCTATTGATTTTGATGTCGATCCTCACGGACTTGAACCGCACAAGATCGAAATAATGGAAAAAGAAGAGTTTTTGAGTACGGCCGCTAGTTGAGGTCGTCAAACACACCTCCGAGCAGGTTGACTATCAGCGGTACAACGAATCCGACAACGACTATGAGCGGGAACAGCGCAACCAGCAATTCAGTCATTTTACTGACCATTTGCCCCATCCTCTCTTCGATGTCGACTTCACCGGTCCAGCTGTCCGTTTCCTCGTAGGTCGGCGTTTCTTCACCGTCATCGACTGTGAACGTTATAGTGATGTTTTCCCTTTCCGCTTCTTCGATGTCTGTAAGTCTCACGGACCAATCGATAGTCTCGTTGTTGAGTGTCAGCTCTTTGTCTTCAAGATCTTCCACGTAGTAGGTCTCATTCTGTATCTCTATCGAGACGTTAGCGTACAATCCAGGGTACTCGTTATCAATGTCTTCCGAGGCCTCGTGTGTCAGTTCGCCCGTGATCAAGTACCGTTCTGATATGGTCTCGGGCGCGCTGACGTTCAATTCCTGTTCTGCAGTCCAATCGGTTTCATTGAACACTGTTTCGAGAAGAACGTACCGGTCGTCCCCCTCTTCGTAAGCGGTACCAAGCGCCACCTGTGAAGAAAAACCGAGTACCAGAACTGCAATGACCAAAAGAGTAATGCATTTCGCCAAGCGACCGCGCTTGGGATTGTCAGGAGATAGCCAAGTCATGCTACCTCCCTCTCTATGCAAGATCATCTGTCAAGGAACCCAAGACGCCCATGATGACTTTAAGAACCATTACCACTACTATGAGCGGTACGATGGCGATCACGACGTCTATGATTCCGGCTATATCCAATTCCATCGGTTTACACCATCACACTATATTATTTTGTGCATACATAAAACCAATCAAGAAAAAAAGCCGTGTATATATAAAGAGGTCTGATAAATCATTTATAAACTACCTATAAAACAGGGTTTTTTTGGGCCTCCCGCATGGGAAACAGGATATTTGTGCCACCCGACAAAAGGTTAAACCCTATTCATCCCAAACGGGCGTTTACCCACGTAGTGCCTAACTGTTCTTCATCTCTTCCACCCTATCCTGCCATGTATGCCTGTAGCGATGATACAACTGCCTGAAAGCGACGTTCATCGCGTTAGCGGTCTCCCGAAGGTTCAGATCCTTACCGATATACAATCTCTTGAACATCGGCCAGTAATCCTGATAATTCTCCTTGAAGTCCTCCGTCATCCCAGGATTCCACTCCTTATCATTCAAACCTTCTTCGAACGGTGAATCTACTGCCTGCTCTGCGTGTTTCCGATCCTGCTTGATGTAATTGATAGCGTTGCGGACCGCGTTATTGCTGAAGTCCCATTCAGGATGTTCGGCCTTCAACCTGCCAACGACGACAGAGGTCGCCTCGTCTTTAGAGATCTCTTCGAAATCTAGATCCATCTCCTTCAGTATGTAACCGGAGACGTCCATCATATCCAGCTTCTTATCACTCTTATTTTCCTCCAGCTTCTCGCGGCCCTTTTTCTGCACTTCATCGATGAACTTCTTCTTTCTTTTCTCGTACTCCTCTATCATCGATTCATCTCTACCCATCTCTCTGAGGACCTTGTAGACGTCCGCGACTTCCACGTTTGAGTAGTCGTTGTTCGCGGTGTTCCCTTTCAGGACCTTGCCCTTCATGGTCGGATAAGGGTGCAATATCTGCTTTGAGACCCTATCCTTGACTATGTTCTGAACTTTCATGTGCTTCTTGCGGGTCATCTGAGCTATCACGTCAGCCTCTTCCCGCACGTTTTTATCTATCCTCGAAGGATCGGGGGTACACCATATCAACGCAAGTCTATCGGCTCTGAATGTGTCTATCGTCGACGTGATCACATCGTTCGGGTCGGAGTACCACTTCCTCGCGTTCGCTATCTCTCCGCCTTCATCGAGCTGTATTATGCTCTGAGGCGGTAATCCTTCATCGAGTAATTCCATCATCTTTGCCGGCCTGAAAACGATAGTATCTTCGTTGAATATCGGCTCCTCTTCAGGATCGTGCATGACCGATGCGTACATCACGGACATCAACCCGGTGACCATTCCTGCGTAACTTTTCCCTGATCCCGTATCTCCTACTAGCAGCATGATGAAGTTGTCATTTTCTTTCTTCGAGGTTCTCTTTGCCGCGAGTTTGGGTATGACGTTATAGACACCCATCTATCCCACCTCTCTCTTTCTATATTCCTCAAAGATGTTCTCTTCCTTGGGCTGCTCACCCATGACGTCAATATCTCTATAACTCATCTGCATCCTTTCGCGGTTCATGACCCTTCCCTGGATGAGTATCTTGTCGTTCTTGCTTTCGTTCAGTCTCAACCGTTCCTCTTCCGTAGTGCCTAAATTCCCTTCCAATCCTGTACAGGCTTCCTCCCAATCCTTGTGATCTTTGTTAGAAACGTAAGGGGCTAAAAGAGAAAATCCTATATCGAGGACGTGGTGTAAAGAATTGTAAGGCTTGCTTATACCTTTGAGTTCTATCTTTTCCGTCAATTGCCTGCGCGCGTCAAGATAGTACATCATAAGTGTCTTCCAATCTAGTGTCTGCGCTACGGAGTTTGTATCGGAACTGTAAGCGTTTATTTCAGGCGCCATATCGCTGTATTTCAGGCGTTCTCTATCTAAAGAAGGCGAAGGTATCGCTTCGATGTTATACAGCGTGAGAGCTATAGTCCTGACCCTATGCATCCCCTCTTTGTATTCTGACTCCAACTCGATGCCGAATTCAGAGGGTTCATCCCTGTATTTCTTCAGCTTCGGTATCATGTAGTCATCGAGCATGTAAAGCGTGTCCTCGGCTATCATGCTGACGTCACCCTGTAAGGACGCTATGTAGATGAGGTTCTGTATGCGCCTCGATATGTTGCGTTTGAAAGAAAACTGGTTTCCGTCTTCGCGGTTATTCAATCTTATCCACCAGTCTGTAGACTTTCATCTGCTCTTTCAACCTTGCCTTGAGCAGCTTTTTCTTGCTCTTCAGCTTCTTTTCCTTGATCTTCAGCAGGTATTTCTTCCACCAGGCTTGCTTCTTAATCTTCTTTAACTTAGTGTTTATCTCTTCAACCTCATCCTGAAGTCTCTTTCTTCTATCTGCGATCCTCGACTTCCAGTTGCGGGAATTCGTTTCCCGGAGGTGCGTCCTCTTCACCATCTCTCTGACTGCCTGTTGCGGGTCTAAAACCCCCCATTTACCCATGATTTCCATCAATTTCACGGCTGTTGTCTCGTCGAGACTCAGTTCCATCTGTCGTATCTCGTCCTCTTCGAGCATATCTTTCGGTTCTAGACCTGTTTCTTGCGCTATACTCATTCTTCTTCCTCCTTGAAATTTTCATCATCTAATCTACCCGCCGGACCGTAACCTAACGTGCATCCGTAGATGGTCCGTAAAATAACGTAGATGAGTATTATCACTCCTATCACGATCGATATTATTCGTTCAATCATCACGATCACCTCTGAATATTATCATTAAAGCCGATAGCGGGGTAAGCCAATATGAATACAAAAAACAGCGCTTCAATCACCGTTTTTCCTCCCGATATAATTAGGCACTACTTTTGTGTTCTCGAGGTCCTTGACCTTCTGGTGCAAGTAGGAGACGTACTCTCTGATCTGTTTTTCGTTAAGGGTGCGGGAAAATTTGTTCGGTTTCTTGATGAGTTTTCCTTTATATTTACACCTTCTACATCCATCTCCCTCGCAGCTCGGACAGGTGACTTTCATGTTGAAGTAATCGAACGGATCCATCAGTTCGTCCTTGTTGGATGCCATGTCTATCAGGAAGTTGAATATCTTCATCCTTTCAGATACGAGTTTTCGGCTCCTGTTACCGTGAACGCCGACGGAGATGTTGATGAACTTGTTACACCATTTTTTGATGTGAGCGTACTCGGATTCCCGCACGTTACCGTTATCAGACTCACCTATATCTATATCGAATTCATCCATCTGCACCCACCTCCAATTCTTTCATCACGTTCCTTATTTGGCTCTCTGAAAGTTCTTCGGGATCTATCTTCCTGCCCGTCTCTTCTTCGAGCTTCATCGCGGCTATATCCTTGTCTTCAAACTCCGCGTACTCCTGCTCGTGTGGTACAGAACCGAGAGCGAGTTGATATTGCTGGCTCTCGGCGTTGGACGTCACGCCTTGTTGTGCGAGCTTGTCCGCAAGGTTGAGCTTTGACTTGCTGCTTTCAGTGTAAAATTCGGGACCTACGGACGGTGTAGTCGCCTTGCTGTCGTTGCTGGCTATCTTCGAAGAGAGTTGGTGGAATTCCTTGTGCCCTTTGTAGAATATGTACAGATCTTTTTTCCATTTTGCCATGCTCCCCTTGAAAGCCCACGTTTCCCTGTTTGCCTTCGGTATGAGTATCTTATCGACGTTGAACCCTATAGGTATCTTCCAGAGGGTTTTCACCTCTACGAAGTAACAGAGTCCGTCGAACTTGTTCCTGTACTTCTCTTTGACTTTCCTGTTATAGAAGAAACTACCGTTCCTTATGAAGAACAGTTTTCTACCGAGATACCGTCCGCGCCTCGGCTTATCGGGTGGGGCGAGATATAGCATGTTGAATGGCCATCTTTTACTAACCCAGTTGAGTATGGATATTATCGAAACCGCTATGAAGATGACAAAGGCTATAAGCAGGCCGTATTTCTCGAAGAACAATTCCGGATCGCTGATCATGAACTGCAGGCCGCCTATGAACCACCATACCAGTCCGGTCAGCCAGGCATAAAAATCTACAAACCAGCCTATGATGAAACCTATCATCATACTCTCACACCTCCTTCCTGGGATTGTTCTGACTTCTCTATCCTCTCGTGTTCTTTTTCTGCTTTTCTTTCGACAGATTCCTGTTCCTTGACGTCAGGTATGTTCATCCTGACCTGTTCTCTTCTCGATGAAGCTCTCTGTCCTCTTATAGCTGTCTTGGTGTTCTCCCAGACATCGTTGTTGAGGTCCCAGTTCCCTTGCTGGTTGAACAGTTTGTTTGCGAAAGCTTCTCTTTTTTTCTGTATGTTTTCATCCCCGTATTTTTCGACCATCTCGTCTGAGGGTACGACCCACGTGAACTTGTCGGTGATCGGGTGTATGCTTGAACCTTCTATGATTATATCTCCCTGGTGCAGATCTGATATGGCCTCCCCTTCGACCATCAACATCCTTGCACTTTCCCGTATGTTCCACCATTTTTTCTTGATCGGAAGGATGACGTATTCCTGGAAGTTGAGAACTCCTGCGACCGTAGTGCCTATTTTGTACATTGGTGTGTCCTTGTCCCCTCGCAAATAGACTGGTGTTTTCTTCTTCAAATACGTCGACTTGGCGTTAAGCAATAATTTCTTGTAGATGAGTTCATCTTCACTTTTTACCTCCCTCTCTCTCTTCGTCCTGTCTGGTTTTATCTCTTTGAACATCTTGATGATCATCACAAATATAGTCGCGATTATCATAAAGTATATCAGCGGTTCCATCAGCACGTTCAGAAATCCTTCCATCATCTTCTATCCCTCCATTCTTCGATTTTTTTCTTCGTTTTCCTTCCTATATCTATACCTTTGAACAGCCTATCTATACCGCACAACATCGACAGGGTCACGACGAGTATCAGCATCTCCCATACAGGCATGGTATCGTACCAGTCGACCCTCTCAAATTCTATTTCTGCTTTATCTCTGGAAATCTCCCTTCTTCCATCCATCAAACGTGCTTCTACAGTATGATTGCCTTCGTCAGTATCGTAAAACATCCAAGCCGACCTATCGCCGACGCTCTGCCAGCTGTCGTTCTCATCTAGCCTGACTTCTACGTGGGAGTATTCCTCAGTTCTTATTGTCCATTCAACTTCTATATCTCTGCCTTCAATTACATCTTCTTCTTCAGGATGATCTATCCCGAATACGGGTTCGAAGACAGCCGTTAATGTCATGTCTCTTTTTATGGTGAAGTTTATACTGTCTTCTTCGCTCTCGTAATCACCCTTCCATTCAGTGAATACGTGTTCGTCGTATGGCCTTGCTATCAGTTCGACCTCATCACCTTCCATGAATTCGTGCGTCCCTTCGCCATAAACAAATTCGAAACCTTCACCTTCTATCTCTATCGTAAGTTCATGAATATCTTCGTCTGCTGTAACTATACTGGGGGCCATTATCGAGAAAAGTAGGATCGCGGTGAAGATGATCGTTGTCTTTTTCATCCTCTTCCCTCCGTTATGTATACATAGGCACTACGAAGTGTAGTGGTGCCAAATATTATGACCAATACGAGCGGTATACCTTCCATGAGCAGTAGTTCGCTCATGGCTCTCATACTGTCTCTGACAGGCGTTACTATGAATTCTTCACCGGTCCATCCCCAGGCTCCCGCGCTCAGAATATAAGTGGAAAACCTAGCTATGTAATAGAATATTATTGCGTAAGGTATGAACTTCAAGGCTGTTAGCATCCAGTCTCTGTCTTCTATCCTATCTCTTACGCTCGACTTCCATTCTTTTGTCCTTATTACTTCATCAACAAAACTGATGAGTTTATAGAAGACTATCACGAATATCATCGCTGGTAGGACGACGAGCATCAACACCACCCATTGAGGTATATCCCACATCTATATCACCTCTTTAACACATGTCATAATAACGGCCCCGCTATGATTTGTATCGTGTTCCAGAGGATTATCGCAGCGAGTATAACGAGGTTTAACAGGCTTCTGCCTTCATTGCGGATATACGTGTTTGCTCTGTCCAAATTGGTCGTACTCAACAGGTACCAGTAGTTTGCGAACTTGGCGCTTACCCAGACAGTGCCCATGAATATACCGAAAGACATCATCATCGTGCCGAAACGCAAGAACGTGTATATCAACCACTCAGCATTATCTACAAGGAATTCGACCGCTTCCACGAGGTATCCTCCTACCCACCTGACGCCGTCGCCGATCGTGGTGTCCAGGAAAGTGACCAGATCTCCTATAGTGGTCTCGGTTAACAAGTATTCTCCCATATCTCTGATCTGATTCAGCAACCATTCTGCACCCTCTCGGATGTATCCTGCCGCCATCTTTATACCGTCTATAAATATCTCAACAGCTGTTCTCTGTTCTTCATTCCTTAATTCATATTGCCTTTCTGGTAATAAAAAGTCGACTGATATATCCGGAGGGACAATATTTTCTAATCTGAAATCATGAGTCTGGAGGGTGTGGAAAGGAACATAACCGGAAAATGACATTCTTCCTGGTTCATTCTTTCTTCTAATCCTTGAATGAGTATATTCGTATTCCTCCTCCATGTCATTTCTATCTTCCATCCATACCGAAAAGGAATCGCTTGCAGGGTGAACTTTCAGTTCGATGTGTGCGTTATCGACTGATTCTCCTTCTTCCAATATATCTACGGCGAATTCACTTTGAAATACAAAACCTTCGAATGAATCTATCGTCGTGGTGTGGCTAGTAACATACTCTTCACCTGAATAAAGATTCATATTAACATCCATGATTAATGTAGAATCTTCTTCGGGTATGTGGAATGGAAGAGTGAATGAAAAGGCGTTGCTATCTGTAGGCCTGTATTCGAGTTCGTACGTTCTGTCTTCGCTGAGTTCTTCGGGGATAAACCACCCTTCGCTTCTTCTTATATCATAATTTTCAGGGGCGATGACGTCACCCTGTGCATTTCTGAGTTGATAATCGTTTTTGAGGTTGTTGTGTGATCTGATATCGTAGACTCCTTCACCGCCTTCTCTGAATATACCTATCGGCAACGCTTTTTGCATATGATCTATGGTTTCAGTTCTGACATTGTCATCATCATCCCAAATGGTAACTTCTACGCCATCACTGACTTCTTCAAATTGGTACTTCATCGATTTATTGCCTAGATTCTCTTCATAATACAATTCCTCATCAAAAGAGGAATCAAAACTCATCACTTCAACACGTTCCCTTTCTTCTATCTGTATTTCAACGGTGCTTTCAGAGTCGGAAACGTGGTACCAGGTCTCAGCAAAGGGATCGTAATGTTCAACGCGGGAATGGACGTCGTAAGTCATGTCTTCATCGAGTCTGTCGACCGGTTCTGAGAATGTGATAGGTTCGATGTATGAGTCTTCGTGTCCTTCGCCCCATCTTTTTGTCAAAGTAGACAAAACATCACCCCCTTCTCTTACAGAAATCTTCAACTGCGTCTGCGAATAATTATATCCTGCGAGATTATATGCATGAGTTTCTGTGTATATGTCTTCGAGTTCAAGGAAT
>PWHU01000114.1 GCA_003555395.1 Thermoplasmata archaeon | reverse complement strand
GGGTCGAGACCGACAGTTAACTTCAATGGTGCGGCGAATCTGCCTGATCCTACACCGATTTCTAGACTTTTACCACCTTTTGGTAGAAGCTTTTTCACCGCTTTAAGTTCTGACCTGTATACTTCTTCGTTCTCTTCGTACCATCTGTCGTATCTTTCGGCCGACTTTTCGAATATCTCTACCCTTTCCACCATTTTCTCTCCTTTGAGGTACAGTTCATTTTTCACCGACGAGTATGGTGAATTCCTTATCGATCCGGTCCTGTCCTAGATACTTGAAACCCGCTTTCTTCACCATCGCCTTGATCTCTTCAGGAGTGAATCTGTAACATCCGCCCTTTTCTTTTCTCTCCGTGAACCAGAAATCGCCTATCACGACTTTTTCCTTCTCCTTCAACACTTCTTTGATCTGTTTCAAAACCTTAACCGGTTCTTCCAAGTGATGAAGAGAATAGATTAGAGTTATCACGTCGAAGCTATTTTCTGCAAAGATATCAGAAATGTCATGGGCGTCACCTCTGATACATTCGATATTACCGCAGGTCCCAAATTCCTCGCATTTACTGTGGGCTTCATCAAAGCTTTCATCAGAGATATCACAACCAAGTACTTCCTTATCCAACTCGGATGACAGACAGTTCACTAGATATCCGTCGCCGCATCCGACGTCGAGAACGTCTTCAACCTCACCGATCTTTTCATAAACCGCTTGGCATATCTCTTCGTCTTCCACACTCATAATTTCTCTCTTAGAATACGATGACATCGTCACTTCTCAGAGTCCATTCTGCCAACTTATCCATCGTGCTTCTTTTTACTCCGTCTACAAAATCTTCTTCTGTGATACCTCTAGTGTCCATGCATGAGCCACAGGCATGTATATCCATACCTTTATTAACCAGATATTTGAACATCCTTCCTAGATTGTAGTAACCTTCTGGAGTATCCTGGCCTTCTAAAGCGCAAGTCACCGAGTCGGCCATCAGGAACACGTTCACGTTTCCATCTTCTTCAACCAGTGCCTTAGCGTATCTCAAGGCGTTATACGGTCTTTCGTCTCCATATCCTGCGTCGTTCAAGAGCAGAGTTATATCATCCATCTTTTTCACCTCCTTTTTTATCTTGCTCAAAGCTGAGAGATCTTTCTCGTTCTTCTGTTATGATCTCCCTTATCAGATCGAAAGCCTCGAATATCTTTTCATTCCGGATGTAATAGTAGATGCGGTTGCCTTCCCTTCTCTTTTTCACGAAATCTTTGTTTTTCAACTTCCTCAGATGCTGAGATACGTTGGGTTGGTTCAACCCCGTGGCTTCAGCCAATTCACTAACGGATTTCTCTCCATCTCTCAAAATATCGATTATCTTTAGGCGCGTCTCGTTCGTGAAAGCTTTACACGCTTCAGCATGCTTCGAATATATCTTTTCGTCTTCCATCTTTTCAGTCTCCATATCTACATAATTCCAGCGTTTATTTATCCGTGTTGATTTTCAACTTTCATTCTTCACTCCTCCCTATGATCCCAATAGCGTCTTGAGGACATTCTTCATAACACTTCAAACACCTGATACATCTGGTTTCGAACTCTTCATATCCTTCTTCTTCTTCTTTCTGAAACTTTTCTACAGCACCTTCCGGTACACCATCGATGGGACAGGTTTCTATGCAAGCTTCGCAGCCGACACACTCTCCTTTTATGCCCAGATCATAAGGGGCTTTTTTGCCCAGTGTGCCTGACAACACGCCCCAAGGGCAGGTGTAAGCGCACCAAGCTTTATCGAAACTGAATAATGCGAAAGTAGTGGCGAAAACGAACATAGAACCCATCATGATGAAAGGGATCCAGAATCTGTCAATAGGGGAGAACACCCAAAGCAAGATCAAAGCAGTGACAAAGATCACGGCAAAGCCGGCTCTAAAACCTTTAGATTTAAAGATATCAGGGAGTTCCTTATCTCTTTTCAACTTCCCAAGGATCCTCTCCGTGTAAAAACCGAGGGGACAGAGCCACCCACAAAAAAGCCTTCCAAAGATCAATGCCAATATCAAAGCAGCTATGACGAACAATATATTGAACTGGATGACCCCTACAAAGAACAGTATCCCTGCTAAGATGATCATGAACATCTGCACGCCGAACCTTATGGAATCGATGACCGAACTGATCTAACCACCTATTCTATTTAAGAGTTTAAGAATATACGAATATATTAATCTTGCGGTGTTCTAAAACTTTTTTAACTAAATGAGCCGGTCCATGCAGAGCGAGCAAATCCGCATCGAGTTTCCGAACGCCATGCCGGAGAGAGGGATGATAAACTCAGGTCTGCCGATAGGCATCGCTCCTGTCACTGCTAAAACACCTAGAAATGAAGGGAAGTCTTCCATCAATAATCAATCACTGAAAATCATCGATCATAAAATCCATTTTCTTTTGATCTCGTCTATACCGTCGAAATCTTCATCCTCTGAGATCATGATCTCCTCGTTGACTTTTGAAGCACAGGCCAAATGAATCGAATCTCTGGGATCTAATCCATATCTTTCAATCAACTTATAGCATTCCCAAAGGAGTGAAGTATTCACCTCAACAAATTTCAGGTTGCGCATCTCAAGCATTGCCCTACTTACTTCTAAAGCGCTTTCTTCCCCCTTTTCCTGTTTAACTATCCAAAATACCTCGTCGAATGTTAAGGCCGATGTATAATGGACTTCATCTTCTTCCCGAAGCATCTTGATATGATCGCGGGCTTTTTCCCCTCGATCATCATCATATAGAGCAGCATAGATGAAAAGATTAGAATCTAAATAACTCAATTTCTTTCCTCCAACTCAGATTCATAAGATTCATGGGCATCTATTTTTCTGCTGACCTGTTTCCCGCTTTTCGCCACCTCTTCGAATACTTTTTCAGTGTTTTCGTCCTCTTTCCTTATCACTATCCCTTCATCGGTATATTCGAATTCAACTTTGCTGCCGGGACGTATACCCATCTCTTTACGAAAGTCTTTCGGTATAACGACTTGTCCTTTAGGACCGACTTTTCTTTCCTTCGCGAACATTCTAACCGCCAGTTATAATACAGTATTACTACTATTTATACTTTGTAGATTTTCGGTCGGTAGATTTACAAAACTCTAGACTTTAGTTTCTGCAGATGAATTGTTGAACGAATTGATTATAAAGTTCGTTCGAGGGATAACAGGATGCGATCTGAAACCTATCGCCTTTTTTAACTGACTGAGATCACGTTGACCGGGCATGAATTTTCAGCAGTCTCTACGCAATCTATATCATCTTTAACTTCGCCTTTTCCGGCTCCTTCAGTCCTAAATTTCTCTACCAGTTGTGCAGTCCCCGAACCGTCATCTTCGAAAACTTTTGGACATAGGGCGTAACAGCTTCCGCATCCTATACATCCTTCCTGATCTATCTCTACATCTTTCATGATATCATCCTCTGATCTTTTTATCCTTTTCTGAGGACCGGCAGATCCAGATAACTTATATGTTCTGGAAGTGTCGGATCGGAATTTTTTTCCTCTATCTTATCCATCTTCTTCTTGATATTCTCGAACTCTTCTTTATCGAACTCATTCACCACGATCGGGTAGAATAGATCGCCTTCGTGGAAGGTATGAAAACGGAGCTCTCCGATCAATTCATCGATCTTTTCATTGAGGTCCTTCCAATCATCTTCCTCCCAGTCCTCTCTTCCCTCTTGACTCTTTTTTCTCAATTTTTTGTGGCTTTTCAAGATATCTTCGTGTTCTTCCTCCAATAGTAGTGTATCACTCATACCCTTTTTCTCGTACCATAAAGGAAAGATCAATTTTTCTTCCTTGATGACATGTTCTTTTAGATGGTCTAAAGCGACCGCTATCGCTTCGACCTTGACCGCTCTGCTTTTATCGCCCCCTCTTTTGATCTCTTGATTTATATCCTCTAATCCGTTCAGCAGTCTTTCAAAGTATACGTGCTCGGTCATCAGCTTTTTTATCGGATGGTTGTCCTCCAAATCTCCTAAAAGCTGACGAAAGTCTTCCTGATACAGTTTTTCAAATAATCTGCTGATCCTGGGGGAATCTCCCCTTCTGAGACTAGAGCCTTCCAGGTAGAGTTCCAAGGTGGCTGCGTAAAAGTCGAAGGGTTCTGCATCACTCAACTCTTCGAGTGCTTCTTCTTGCGAGATATCCTGATCGTCAAATTTTTGAAGGACGCTCATCATCTTCTCAATTTTCATCTCCTCTCCCTCCTTGGTTACCAGTGATACCTTTTCTTTCCATCCTTGGAAATAGCGTTTTTTCTTCCCTTTCGTGATGGGTTTTGCTTTCTACGCCCATATTTACCACTTTAATCACTACAATGTGCGTAAAATATATAAACCTTGTCCTTTATGGGCTGTATCGATCAGCATGGTAGCTCCTACTGAAAAAAGGATAAGATCAGAGGATACGAAAAGCAAGATACTGGAAAGCCTGCTCTCAGAAGATCTGTCGGCTTTGGATCTAACGAATATTCTCGAGATCAACGAAAGTGCGGTGAGAAGACATCTAAAAACACTAGAAGCGGAAGGTCTTGTTGAAGCATACTTCGAAAAGAGCGGGAAAGGACGTCCGAAAAAGTATTTCACTATCACGGACGAAGGGAAAAAACTTTTTCCGGACCAGCTTGGACTCCTCTTAGAACTGACTATAAGAAGTATCATGGAAGGATTTGATAAAAAGATATCTTCTGAATTAGCCGATCTATTGGTGCAGGAACTGATCGAATCATTTCCCGAGATGGATGAGGAAGACAGTTTGCAGGACAGAGTAGAGAAGGTCGCACAAGCTTTCGATGAGCTCGGATTCTACTGTGATTACTCGACCACCGGGGGGTCGTACAGGCTAAGATTCAGGAATTGTGCATTCGGAAATCTACCAGAGGAAGAAGCCCGTTGGTTGTGCGGGATACATAAAAGGGTCTTACAAGAACTATTGAAAGAGGCAGATATACAACAGGAAAAATCGATGCTTGAAGGCGATAATAATTGTGTTCAAAGGATAGGTGTATAGAATGAAGAGAGATATAATAAATATAGATCATGAAAAATGTACCGGTTGTGGAGACTGCGTGAAGGGCTGTCCGGAAGGAGCTTTACAGATAATAGACGGTAAAGCTAGACTGGTCAACGAGGCTTTCTGCGACGGCTTAGGCGCCTGCATCGGAGACTGTCCAGAAGATGCGATCGAGATCGAGAAGAGAGAAGCGGAGCCCTACGATGAAAAAAGCGTTGTAGAGAACATGGTGGAACAGGGAGAGAATGTATTGAAGGCTCATCTTGAACACCTGAAAGAACACGATCAGAACGAACTTTTACAGGAGGCTCTAGATCATCTAGATGAGATTAGTGTGGAAAATCCTATGGTGGATAAAGGACCGAAGACCGCCTGCGGCTGTCCCTCTTCTTCTCCCGGGCAGTGGGAAACTGAAGAGCCGGAGGAAGAAGGTCGTCTGAGTTCTCGCCTCAACCAGTGGCCAGTGCAATTGAATCTTGTTCCCGTTGAAGCACCATATTTCGACGGGTCCGACCTGGTGATTGCGGCGGACTGCGTACCTTTCGCCTACCCAAATTTCCACCCGGATTTTTTGGAGGAAAGTTCTTTGATCATCGGATGTCCAAAGCTTGACGATGCGGAGCATTATGTGGACAAATTGACCGAGATCTTCAAGAGGAACGACATCGAGAGTTTGAAGGTCGTTCATATGGAAGTGCCGTGCTGTTTCGGATTGACAAGATTGGTAGATAAAGCTCTATCCGGATCGGATAAGGATATACCGGTCGAAGAAGTAACTATAAGCGTCAAAGGAAAAAAGAAATGAAGGTGTAGAAAATGGAAAAAGATAACGACCAATTAGATGAGCTATCGGGTGAGATATTCGAGCTTGAGGATCTGATCGATTATCAAAAAGGTGCGGTGGTGAGCAGAACTCTGGTGGATAAAGAGAACGTCACCTTGACAGTCTTCGCTTTCGATGAGAACCAGACGTTGAGTGAACATACCGCTCCTCACGACGCTCTGCTGCAGGTGTTAGATGGAACCGCCAAGATAATCATCGATGAGAACGAATACACTCTAGAAGAGGGTGAAACCATCGTTATGCCTGCTGAGGTACCCCACGCCGTTGAGGCTGAAAGCAGATTCAAGATGTTTTTGACCATGGTGAAGTGAAAAGAGAGTTACTGACCCTCCAGTCTGTGTCCAGTAGGGGCCCTCTAAGTCGATGAAGTTTACACCATATATTCAGGTTCTCCCGAGCGGTTGGAGAGTGTGTTCTGTTTCATGAAAACAAACTTCAGAGATCGAACTCTTCCTTCATTTTTTCCAGCAACTGATCGAGCCTCTTTTCCCCGTATATGTCTTCATAGACGTTTAGGAACCCTAAAACCATGTTCTCGGAGGTTTCCCCAATCTCTTCTATTCTCTTCTCTCTTTCTTCTAGGTCCTGCTCGCCCGTCTTTGTCAATTGATAGTATTTTCTATCTTCACCGTTCACTGATGCTTGGTTTGATCACCACTTTCCCGGTTTCTTTGGTTACCATCTGGCTCCTCGGATTTATCGTTCTTATAGATATCCCTCTCAATTTCAGGACCATAACTGTTACGGCCTTGACCGTAGGTTTGGACGTCCATTACATCATACAAGTCACTCACAGATTTGTCGAAGAGTCCGAGAAACAGAACAGTGTGTATGAGGCCATCCGTACGACTATCAAACATATAGGGAGTGCTCACCTAGGGGCTCTCTTCACGACTGTAGGTGCTCTCATGATTCTAGCAACGTCCAATATCTTACCATTGGCGCAGTTCGGATACATCACCGCTATAGCCATAGCTTTTAGTTTTCTGGTATCGGTGTTCGTTCTACCCTCTGCTCTTGTGCTTTGGGCTAGGTATAGAAATAAACAAAGAAAAAAAGATCACCCTGTATTGAAAAAGAGAGGATGAGATTTCCTCTAGTCTTGGTGAATTTTTTAAACATTTCTAATTTTTTATAATGACCTCAATCTGATAATTTGAATGGAAAATTTTATTTCTCACGAAGGATCGCAACCACTGGTGCTTCTCCGTATTCTACTTCGACCTCTACCCCTTCAGAGCCTGCACCTACCAATAGATGAAGAAGTGCTATCCCGCAGTCCAAATAGGGATACACACCATGTTTTCTCGTTTTTATAGCTGATTTCAATATCAGTTTTTCTCCCTCAACTTCAAAACGCCAGGGCTGCCTGTTCATCGCAGAAGGTGCCAAACGGGCCAGCTTCACGGCAGTTATGATCCAGTCCTGGGCTTCCTCAAAAAAATCTTCACTGCACAGTTCTGCCAATGAGTGTCTTTTATGACTTCCTGTGGCTGCTCTCAATATTTTTTCTGTGATGGGTGGAGGATCTTTGGCCTTACCTAAAGGAGTTATCGCTAGTATCTCTTCGTCGTCTTCGATCTCCGCTTCAGATGAGGCTTTTCCCAAGTCAAAAAAGGCCCCCATCCAACATGTGTTCAAGTCAAGATGAGTCGCCTCAAGGATCAGACCTTCTCCGACCACGCCGGCCTGGATAGTGGCCTTGTAATTTTCTTCGGAGGTTTTTCCTACGATCATGGCATAACTCGAGGCACCGGTCACAGGACCATGAGAGCCGATGATCTTCTTAGTGACTTCATCGAATCCCTTCTGTTTTATGATCACACGGGAAAGAGGAAACTCTTTTCTCAACTCCCTCACCGACTCCTCTAATGCCTCACGTTCTTCCCGCTCTATCGGCTCAGGATGATACCTCCGTCTCGAGGTCCTTTTCTCAACGCTCTTCTTCCATCTTAAGTAAGGGATGTTCACTTCTATTCACCGATATCATAATTGGGTATATCTTATATTAAATTACAGGTTATTTTTTTAGTTAGCGAATTCACTTTTAACCATCAAATAGATCACGATACCGTGATCGCATCGACGGGACAGCCGTCTTCAGCCTCTTCGACGCAGCCTATATCCTCTACCTCGCCTTCGTCTTCATTTTTAGTCCTATACTCTTCTACAACCGTAGACTTCGCTTGTGCGCTCAAAACGAAGACTTCCGAACAGGTCGACTCGCACGCTCCGCATCCTATACACGTTTCTTGGTCTATCTTTATCTTTTTCATGTTGTCACCTCTATACACTCCAATCTTTATAGGAATCTTCCCTGATATCGGTTATGAGACCCGAAGCGGCTTTTGCTCCTTCTCCAACCGCCGCGCTTATCTGCCTAGCGCCTCCTACACAGTCGCCGGCGGCGTAAACTCTAGGTACTCCTGTAGACATGTTTTCATCGACTTTCAATACGCCGTCCTCTGTGGTTATACCCAAACTTCTAGCGAAGTCTAGACTACCGCTGCTACCTTCAGCGATCATCAGACCGTCCATCTCTTGAAGTTCTCCTTCGATCTTCAAACCGGTCAAACTTTCATCACCGACCACTTCTTCGATCTCTCCTTTTTCTATAGGGATCTTCCGTTTCTGTAACTTGGTGTGCAAGCTATCGG